>NZ_LNDC01000018.1 GCF_001870905.1 Geitlerinema sp. PCC 9228 | reverse complement strand
ACGGAGTCTGCTACGAGACCAAGGCTGGACTAACCGAACGCAATCAACACGAATGTCGATTTTTGTACAGTGATTAGGTTAGTCTTGAGGACAAGCAACCGGCAACGAGCTTTCTGTTAGGAAGGCTGCGTCCCAACGATTCGGTTGGGGATGCCCTTGACATTTGTATTGAAATGTGTTATGAAACGGCGTCCACTACGTTTATCTACCAACAATGCCACCAAACTTGCTGCTACTTGCCTGCTGGCTACCGATATGGATGGCACCCTTACCATAAGCGGCAAATTGACGACGCAGGTATTGCAAGCCTTCCAAAATTTACAAAAAAAGCCCATTCCTGCTCTTATCGTAACAGGTCGTTCGGCCGGTTGGGTGAGCGGATTGACGACCTATTTACCAGTTTACGGCGCGATCGCGGAAAATGGCGGTTTATTTTATCCCGCCAATAGCCATCCACCGCGTTTTTTAACCCCCATTGCCGATATTTCCTCCCACCGACAAAAACTTGCCGATGCCTTTGCCAAACTACAAGCGCGCTTTCCTTACCTGCAAGCATCCACCGACAACGGCTTCCGCATAAGCGATTGGACGTTTGACGTCCAAAATATTCCCCCGAGAGAAATACCGAACATCCAACAGTTTTGCCAGGAATTGGGGTGGGGATTTACGTACTCTGCGGTACAGTGCCATATCAAACCACCCCAACAAGACAAGGCAACGGGGTTGCAATGTTTGCTGGCGGTGGATTTTCCCGATTGCTCGCGCGATCGCGTTTTAACCGTCGGCGACAGTCCCAACGACGAATCCCTGTTCGACCCGAAAAAATTTCCCCTCTCTGTGGGGGTAGCCAACCTTCTCCCCTACCGCGATCGCATGAATCACCTACCCACCTACATCACCGCTGCCGCAGAAGGAGAAGGCTTTTGCGAGTTAGTACGCTATTTGCTTTCCTTTCCTTCCACCGGGGTTTAACGGCTAAACCAGCGAAAGTACAAAGAAACCGCAAACTCGCGGATGGGAAATGCCACCCAAGTCAGGGGATTGATGGTGACAATGATATTGCGGGTGTCGCGTTTGGCGGCGTTCACCACCTGTTTGGCAACCCAATTTCCCGACATCACCCCAATGGGATTGAGGTTGCTGCGAAACGGGCCCAAAATAATTTTGCGAATAACACAGGGGGCATCCAACCGCCGCAGGGTCACCAGATCCCCCAGAGTACGCTTGCTGAGTTCGTATAGGGGACTCAAAGCCGGACTCACTTCTGCTTCTGAAGTATTCACCCAAATCTCTTTTTTAGCCATTTGGGCATTGGTCTTCACGGTAGTTAAAAACAGTTCCATTAGCCGCCAACTGGAAAAAGCATTAATTTCGTAAGATTGCGCGATCGCATTTTTGGTTCGATCCCCATGCACGTTGATACCGTGATTGAGCACCAAAATATCGACTTTTTCCAAAAATTCCGCCAGTTGCTCTTCTGCGCCTACCTGCCAGCAAACGGTTTTCAGTGCCACCGACTCGCCGTTCACCTCAATAGAAACCGGGTCCGGTTTCGACGACAGAGCAATGGGTTTGGCACCGTTGCGGTGCAAATGGTACAGCAGCGATCGCCCCATGGTTCCCGAAGCCCCCGTCACGGCTACGGTTTTGCCCTTGAGGGAAAGCGCCGTGCCCAAAACTTTGTCTACCAAAGCAAAAGCCCCACTAAAATAAGCATTTTGATTGTCAAAATGATGTCGCCAGTGATAAGAACGATTGACGAACCAGTTGCTGGGAGGGTGGGCAAAGGGGCCCGGTGCGTGGGTCAAATCCGTAATTTCCGCAGCGCCAGGAATCCCACTACCACGCGCGATCGCCCCAGCGAGAAAACTCAGCGCATACGCTGACCCTGCCAAAGCGCCCCAGTGTGCCTGGGGAGACACCCAAAACGCGATCGCCCAAAAAATTAGACTCGAGAAAATCATCACCAAAGACTCCGGTACGTCATTGTACCACTGAGCTTGGCGGTAAATTTGCGTGCTAACCGGGGTTAAATCCGGACGAAACACCCGATGGTGCCAATTATGCAAGCGTAAAAGCCAGGGAATGGCGTGAGCTAGGGCGTGGTACGTATCCCGTACGACCTCCACCCAAACCACAGAAGCCACTCCCCACATACCGATTGCGAGCCAAAAACCAACCATATTCTTCTTGCCTATCTAATAGATCGATCGAATTGTATGGGTATATTTTGTATTTTCACCCGATTCGGCCATATCTTATCTGGCCGCAGCCGTTCTTTCCCAGTTGCCACCAAAACAGTTAGTTGTCATTCTTCTGATTCCCGATTTTCGCGCGCTTCCGCACTGGCAGCAATTTCTTCGCGTACTTCTGCGAGGGTCCATCCTCTCGCCAAAGCATCGGTCCAAGTTTGGATCCCCTTATAATCTGCTTGGCGGTCGAGCACTTCTTGATAAATGCGGTTAATCAGTGCTTTGGCTTCCAAGGTATTGGCGACTTCTTCGCGCACTTCGTCGAGGGTCCATCCTTCCGCCAAGGCTTCCAACCAAGAACCCAATACCTCGTCCTCCGGTTGGCGCTCTAAAATTTCTTGGTAAATGGTTTCCACAGCCGTTTGTGCTGCCGACGACCCCGCCATACGACGGCGAATGCGATCGAAACGCCACCCGCGATCGCGTGCTTGCAAATATTTCTCAACTATCTCTGGGGTCGGTTCCTCCCCAGTCATTTCTTCGTACATTTGCCGAATGCGGGTTTCTGGGTCTTCCACGAGTTCCCGCGCTTCCGATTGTGCTTGTACGGTGGCTGGAAAAAAAGCGATCGCGGTGGGTGGCAGCATGGGAACAACCGCCACTGCCATGGTTGCCATCCGCACCATACCAGCAGCAACAGGACGGTTTTTTTGAACGAAGCTAGAATATAAGAAATTCATACGAGAGATTTAAAGTTCAAAAGGAATATTTTCCGTACAAATAGGATGATTTTGCCAATTTTCATCCCCATTTTCCTATTTTTTCCCTGCATCCAGGATATATAGGCAACTTTTTTTTTAACCGGCCATCTTCTAAAAACTTCAGAAAATCGAAACCACCAAGCATGGAAGCATGGGAAAATAACCAGACAGCCACCATCTTCCCCCTCTTATCAAACCAGGAACCAACCCTATGGCAGACCGAAACATCCAGCAGCAGCTAACCACATTTGCCTTAACTGGCTTGGCAAGTAGTTTGACTTTTCTCTACCTACCCACCACGGTTGGGGCACAATCAGATACCGAAACAACCGAAGAAACCGAAGCGAGCGAATCCCTTCCCCCCGAATCCCTTCCCGTAGCCAATGTATCCCTAACCAATGGCTTGGTCACCATTGAGTTAAGAAACCAAATCGCCGGCAAAGTATACTACGAAGTTCTTGGAGAAACTGGTCAGCGGACGTTAGACGGTTCTTCTCAAGTAACCCTTCCCGCTTTGCAAGCACCAGTAAGCATCAATTTTTACCGTCCCAACGGTCGATTTATTTTGGTAGAACCGGAAGTTCCCGCCACTCCCGGCGTCGCGATTATCCATTTTCGCCCCACAGACCAGCAAGAATCGGACCGTCGGGTACTGACAATTCAGGAAAATGGTGCTATTGTGTTCAATTAGTGTAAATTTCGCGAATATCGTCCGGCAACTCCGCTTCCAACTGTTGGTATCCTTGCTGTAACTCTTGCCAGACCTGCGCTGGTGAAATATTTTCTCCTTCCGCTTGCAGATAAGCAGCAATTCTGGTTTCGCTCCAGCGAAAGGTTTGGGCCATAACCACCATCAGCCGCATGCGGGGGGGCAACCGATTGAGCGCCAGCTGCAAGTAACACCACAACGGAGGTGGTGCTGCCTCCAAAGAATAATGAATTTCCTCGGTTGGTGGTAGCTCGGTTTGGTTGATACAAAAACCCGTTAAATCCACCAGCCAATTTTGTAGGTTAAAGCTCTCTCCAGCAGCGTTGCCATGCAGGTCCAATCCCAGCATTTCGTGGTAAATATGCCGCCACGTTAAGGCAAATAAATAATCTGCCTGTACGGGAGATTTCATGCCGTGGTGGATGAGCGAATAAACCACTGGCGCGTAACGACAAAAAAGAGCCGTAAAGTATTTCCCCCGGTCGGGATAGCGCTGGAAAAGCGTGAGCAAATCTCGATCGCTCTGGTGAAACAGCGACTGAATGAGGGGGTGATTGAGTTCGGGACAGGAAAACGCCAAAGACACAGTAGGATAGTCTTTCCTCGTCTGCTAGCCGTCAAGCGATGGTGACTCTTCTCGAAGATGGTCCCGGATCTTCCGGTAACCAATCATGAATTGGGGAATCCTAAACCTAGGATAGCTTGTTTCGACTGGTTGATAAAGCCAGTTGCGATCGCTTTTCGATCGACCCCCCAATTTTTTTAACAGGAAATTTCCCAATGGCAAAACGGCGATCGCGAGCTACAACGCCCGCACGCCGAATTTTTTGCATGCCTTTTCTACTAAAAAATCCCTCCAGAAAAATCCCAAAAAAAGCCATTTTGGGGATTGTTTTTTCTTGTTAAGATATATAAAATGGTGGGTAAGGTCAAAGAACCGAATTGAACGCTACGGAAAAACAATAAGGAGGTGACACCAATGGTTAGAGCAGTCAACCAACAACGGACCCACAAAGTGGTGGACCTGCGGGAAAACATTCTGGTAACCACATCGCTTCCCAACGCAAGCATCCCCGCTTTGCGGTCGGGTTTTGCTGGATATCCTGCCAATCCCCGTTGGAACGCGATCAAATTTCACGCTTGGAAACTCGGACGCCAGTGGCGACGGGAATGGCAACAAGGAAATTTGGTGGTTCGTGCGAGCGATTCCATGTTGGTAACGCCGGCAGAAGATGACGCTCCTGAGAGCGAACCCGAACCTACCGAGTTCGAGATTTTAGCAACACCAACCGCTTTCGCCATGTAATTTAGTAAGGATTGTACGCTCAGACAACCATGAACGACGAGGGATCGAGCAGTAGTATGTGGGGCGCACCCTTTGTGCGCCCTATCGTTTTTAAAATCAAAATCTAGAAAATCATATGTATAGAAAAAAAGCTGGTGGTCGGATTTGAACCGACGACCGTCCGCTTACAAGGCGGGTGCTCTACCACTGAGCTACACCAGCGCGCGAAAGCTATTGTAGCAACTTCCCAAATCTATATTATCCCACATATACTGGGTTGCTGTCTAGAAAAAACGATCGCGATCGCTACAATTCCCGATAGGCAGCATACACCGCACGTACGTTGTACCAGTTAAGAAAAATCCGAGAAATCTCCAACGCCAGTTGCGGTTTTCCCCGGTCGATGAGCCACTGCAAAAAAGGTGCCATGGTTCGTTCGTTCAACAAACCGCCAACAGACAGCAATCCCCACAACATCCAATGCAGCCAGGTCATTTGGATAGCCAAACGCACTTCCCAAATGGGATGCTTTTGATAGAATAACACCCCCATGCGCCCCCGTTGCACCTCTTTTTCCACCAAAGCCGGTAGCTGGTCCAGGGAAAAAGGTGGATGCCAGTGGTAGCCAACTGCCTGCGGAGAGGGGATGAGTTTGAGACCTAATTTTTTTAAGCGTACCCCCAACTCCAAATCTTCCCATCCATACAACTGGAACCGCGTGTCGAACCACCCAGCTTGCTGGATCCAATGCTTGGCGATCGCAACGTTTCCCGTGGCAAAATAAGCAGCAGAAAAATCAGTAATTTTGTAAGGTTCCGCAGTTGGGTTGTGGAAATTGCAGGTATTCACCACCCGACCGTAGGTAAAAATAGGAGCCGTTTGTGGGGATTTTTGCTGCCGGCGGCTAGCGGCAAGTAAAGCCTGGCTGTGGGATTGCAAAAAAGTCGGCGTCACCACCAAATCGCTATCGATAAACACAATAATATCTCCTCGCGCCCGTTGCACTCCCAAATTGCGTGCGGCCGCCGGACCTTGGTGGTCTTGCTGGTACCATACCACATGGGGAAACTGGCTTTGATGCTGGCAGAACCAACTGTAGGAGCTATCGGTAGAACCGTCATCAACCACAACCACTTCGTATCCAGCCATCTCCGGCGATAGTTGTTGCTCTTCTAGCGCCTGCAAACACTTTTGCAAGATGGGTTGTCGGTTGTAGGTGGGAATAACAACGCTAATATACACGGCAGTGCTAGGGCAGCTTTGCTGTTAGATACGCTACCAAGAAAGCAGCGCGATCGCAATTATATTTTTATGGTATTTTTGGCTCGTAGCTGGTTTCAAAGGAAATCTAATGAAAATGCTTGGCGTGTTGTTGGTCATTGGATTGGCAACGGTGGGTGCTGCGGAAGGATTGAACAAAATTTTAGCGCCAGAAACCACCACCGAACCATCTACCGCCAAATATACCAATTGTACCTGTCGTTGCCCATCGCCATAGAACTGTTAATTGACATGAATTTTTCAAAAACTCTAAAATCCCAATAGAAAGGATCCCAAGCAAGCAACCCCAGACAAAAAAAACAAGGGAAGCGCCCGATCGTTCCCTTGGTTATCCCGATGGCCTTCTGTTATTTATAGCGATAATATGTTAACTGAGCCAGCGGGTGCGGGAAGTCGTCAAACAATTGCCGAAATTTCCGATTTGAGAAATAACAAAACCCGTACTGGTGGGAAATCAAACCAACTTGTATCCGCGAAACTCCCAGGGGAAAACCAGTGAAAGACCCAATCTGGGTGAAAAAAACCAAGATTTAAAACAGGGCAGCCGTAAAATTGTCTCTAACGAAATTGCTAGAATATGCGGCAATCCCCATACAGGAAGTGCTGGAGGCTTGTCGAGAGCACAATCATCGATTTTCTCCATCGCCGGATCGCTCGTCCGTTTTCTTTTCTGCTGCTAAAAAGACCAAAGCATTCACAATCGCCGCTGCGATCGCCGATCCCCCTTTGCGGCCGGTGACGCGAATCTGCGGAACTTGGGTATGCGCCAATGCCTCCTTCGCTGCTTCCACCGCCACAAACCCGACAGGAACGCCAATAACCAAAGCCGGTGCCGCCATTTTGCGTTCGATGGCATCCACAATCGCCAGTAACGCCGTAGGAGCATTGCCGATGGCGAAAATCCCGTTGGGATACATTTCCAGCAAATGAGTAATACCGGCAGCGGTCCGGGTTGTGCCCTCACCCGGATAATCCAACGCACACAGGGGAGCGGATTTACCAGCCTGGGAGAGGGTCCTGTGAATGCCCACGCCCACCATACGCACGTCAGTAATCACAGGTGTGTTTGCTTGTATGGCGCGAATACCAGTAGCGATAGCTTGGTTTTCAAAGCAAAATAAATGTTTGAGGTCGAAATCAGCCGTGGAATGAATGGCACGACGAACGATGGCATATTCCTGGGGAGTAAAGTTATGCTCGCCAATTTCGCGATCGATAATAGCAAAACTTTCTGCGGCAATAGGATGGAGTTGCATGTTGGTGATGGAAAGGATAGAGAAAAGATGTCAGGTGTATTTTAGGATATGGTATCCGTTTTGCCAAACCGAACTACCAATTTTGTACGATTTCCAATAATTCCTGGGGGTGAGAAATTAAAAAATCTGGGTGGTAGGTTTGGAGAATTTGCTGGGAGTTGAACCCCCAAGTAACGGCAACCGAGGCAATCTGTGTTTTTCGAGCCGCTTCAATGTCGCGGGTTTCATCCCCAACGTAGAAAACGTTTTCAGGGGCGAGATTTTCTTGTTTGAGCACTTTTTTGAGGAGTTTGTGCTTGCCAAAAAGCGTCCTTCCCGATCTAATAAAAGAAAAAATATGGCTAAGTTGGTGGGTCTCTAGAAAAAGGCGCACATTGTTTTCTTGGTTGGAGGTGACAATTCCCAGCTGTAAGTGGGATTCTTGTTGCAGTTGTTTCAATATCAATGGCATGCCAGCAATGGGTTGAACTTGGGGAATTTCTTGTTTCATTTCCTGGCGTACCCGTCGCAGGAGCAAAGGCAGCTGGAAGATAGAAACTTGAGCGTTTTGCAAGATTTGCCGGGAGCTGATATTTTTCAAATAGACAAGCTGCTCGGGGGTTGTAGGTGGATAGCCAAATTCGTCCGCGAGGCGATTGGTAATCCGAACAATTACTTCTAAGGTATCTGCAATGGTACCGTCAAAATCAAAAAGAATCGCTTGAGGAGTCATTGGCTTGTTGGCTATCTGTGTTCGTACTGCAGCCTATTGCGCAACGGTTGTTTTTGTTGAGGAAAATTGGCTGAATGGGAAACGAAATGCTTGATGAAGGTGTGATTAAATTTCAATGCGACTGGCATCAAGATAGGGCTTTTACAGCCTCTCGCTTGCAGTCGCTGATGGCTTGGCGCGATCGCATGTACGAATTGGGTTTGATTGGCGTTGGGGAAGATGGAATTGGTTTTGGCAATATTAGCATGCGGTGGAACAACTCTTTTCAATTCGTGATTTCTGGCACCCAGACTGGAAACATCGCCCATCTCTCCCCGGAAGGTTACACCCTCGTCACTCAATTTAACATTCCCGAAAACCGTCTTACCTGCGTGGGTCCGGCGAAACCCTCTTCGGAGTCTTTAACCCACGCGGCTATTTATACATACAACACCAGTGTCGGTGGGGTCATTCACGTACACCACCACCAACTGTGGCAGCAACTTTTGTTTTCGGTTCCCACAACCCGGGAGGAAATTCCCTACGGAACCCCGGAAATGGCCCAGGAAATCTGGCGTTTGTTTGACTACGAAGATTTGATGCGTTATGGCATTCTGGCGACTGCCGGTCACCAAGATGGCGTAATTGCCGTAGGTAGAAGTTTGGAAGCGGCAGCGCAGGTTTTGTTACATTACTATAAAGCTATACAATAAAGTAATGAATGCAAGCGTCCCCTAGAATAAAAGGTGGGGCAGTTTATCTGCTAGCAAGCAACAAGGAGTTAGACAAATTATGGCTTTTGATTACGATCTGCTGGTTATCGGAGCAGGTTCTGGTGGTCTTGCTGCTTCCAAACGCGCCGCATCCTACGGAGCGAAGGTTGCAATCGTAGAAAACGACTTAGTAGGGGGAACTTGCGTTCTGCGCGGGTGCATTCCCAAAAAATTAATGGTCTATGCGTCGCGTTTTTCCCACCTGTTCCAAGATGCGGTGGGATACGGTTGGGAAAAAGTAGGTCCCAAATTTGACTGGAAGTATTTAATTTCGGCGGTAGACAAAGAAGTGCGTCGCCTCAGCGATCGCCATATTAGCAATTTAGAAAAAGCTGGTGTGGACCTCATCTCCGGTAGGGGAGTTTTGGTGGATAGCCACACCGTTGCCGTCGGCGAGAAAAAAATCACTGCCGATAAAATTTTAATCTCCGTCGGCAGCAAGCCTGTCAAACTTCCCATCCCCGGCATCGAGCATGTTTGGACCTCCCGGGATATGTTTGGTCTGTCCGAACAACCCAAACGCTTGGCTGTTGTGGGTGGTGGCTACATCGGCGTAGAATTTGCCGGTATCATGAACGGTTTGGGAACCCAAGTCACCGAAATTATCCGCCGCGATTACATTCTCCGGGGATTTGACGGCGATGTGCGTCGGGAATTACAAGAAGGCATGACGCGCAACGGTATTAGCGTATACAGCAATACCACAGTCGAGAAAATTGAAAAAAGCAATGGCGGATTGCAGCTTACCCTGGCGGGAGAGAAAGCCGGAACTCTGGAAGTAGACGGAGTGCTGTATGCTGTAGGAAGAAAACCCAATCTGGAAAACCTCGGCTTGGAAAATGCCGGCGTGGAAGTGAAAAACGATGCCATTGCCGTCAATGCCTACAGCCAAACCAGCCAACCCAATATTTTTGCCGTTGGCGATTGCACCGACCGCGCCAACCTAACCCCGGTTGCCATTGATGAAGGTCGCGCCTTTGTCGATACCGAATTTGCCGGCAAACCCCGCCACACGAACTACGACAACATTCCAACGGCAGTTTTTGGCGACCCAGAAGCTTGCAGTGTTGGCTATACCCAAGAAGGTGCCATCGAAGAATTGGGAGAAGACCGGGTGGCGATTCACCGCGCTAGGTTCAAACCTTTGTACCACAACCTCACTGGTGCCGAGGAAAGGGTGGTCTTGAAATTGGTGGTCAATAAAGAAAATGACCGCGTTTTGGGCGCTCATGCCGTTGGCAAAGATGCGGCGGAAATTATCCAAGGCGTTGCTGTGGCGGTCACCATGGGGGCTACGAAGAAAGATTTCGATGCTACCATGGCACTGCACCCATCCACTGCTGAGGAATTTGTCACTATGTAATGGCGGTTGCCAAGTCGCTATGGACACGGCATAATTGTAAGTTCTGCTAGGGGCGAATGGTGGTTCGTCCCTAGCTCTTTTTTGGCTTCGGGATTTGCTTGCCTATGAGTGGAATTGCGGTCATGCTAATGGCAGCCATCTTTCTGGCTGTGGAAAATGTTCTCGTGCGAGTCCTTTTTCAGGGCAGTTGGTTTGGGGGATATTGGGTGGGGGATGTGTTGCCAGCAGATTTTGCTCATACGTTGCTTTTTGTGCAGTGGCGCACGTTGGTGATGGTGCTGCTGTTGGCGTTGCTGTCGTTTAAATTTTATTCTCCTACGTTTGCTGATATTAAAACTTTGGTTTTGGTAGCGGAAAAACGTCGGTGGTTGTGGTTAAATATTTTGAGCGGTGGGATTTTTTTTGTTAATGTCCTTTTGCTCTATTTTGCTATTGGAAATGTTCCGGCTGGGATTGCGATTACGTTGTTTTTTATCCATCCGGTGGCGGCTGCTGTTTTGGCTTGGGTTTGGTTCGGTGCGCGCCCAAGTAAGTTTCGCAGTGGGATTATGCTTGTCGTTTTATTCGGTTTGGTGGCAGCAACTGGCCATTTCCAGTTTCACGGTGAGGGCAATTTGTTGGTAGGAAGTTTGGCTGCACTTGCTGCTGGTGTTGGATTTGCTGGTTACGCTACGATTGCCCAGCAGTGTTTGCGTTGGGTGCATCCTATTCCTTTTTCTTTGATAGCGTTTTTTATAATGTTTTTGCTTACAAGTATTAGTATTGTCTGGTTGCAAATTTCGCCGCCGGTAGGTACGCAAATACCACTACTTTTTTGGAGTTTACTTTCGGGGGCAGTGACGCTAGCGGGTTTGTTGTTTCACAATATGGGAATTGGTTTGGTCGGAGCGCCGACTGCTGCTTTGGTGGGCGCGAGCGAACCAGTTTTTACCAGCTTGCTGGCTTGGCTGCTCTTACGAGAAACTTTACAGCCAGGGCAAGTTTTGGGTGTTCTTCTGGTAACCATTGGAATTGCTGCTTTAAGTATTGAGCGGCGACGAAAAGATTAATTTTTGTTAATGTTTCCGGATTGCTGCTGAATCTATGGGAAATGTCAAGCTCAATTTCTGGCAATTGACCGCGGAAACGTATTAACCAAAATTCGATGATATAACGAAATATTAACACATAACGGCTACCAGAGGTAGCTATTTGCCAACATACATAGTAAAATAGAAAACATAGATATGTCTATTTAACCATCTCTTAACAAGTTTTCTATTAAGTATGTCGTTGCACGGAGACATAAGTAGTGAGTAAAAGCGCGCTCCTAGAGTCACCAACTGTAGAATTAATTGACTGTCAAAAAGAACCCATTCACATTCCCGGTTCGATTCAACCCCACGGGATTTTATTGGTTTTGCAAGAGCCGGATTTGCAAATTCTTCATGCTAGTACCAATACCAAAGATTTCTTTGGCGTGCCGGCGGAATCGTTGTTGCAAAAGGATTTAACTTGTTTGCTCAATCGCTTTCAGGTGGAAAATCTCAAAGACGCGATCGCGAACGCAGAAACCTTAGCCGAAGTTAATCCCATTTCCCTATCCATTTCATCCCACCGCGGACATGGTTGGTACAATGGCATTCTCCACCGTACGCAAGATTCCCTATTTTTAGAACTAGAACCCACCGCCTCCAAACAATCTCTAGAATTTCTCGATCTGTACCATCCCGTACGCAATGCTGCAACCAGGATTCAAAAGGCACAGGATTTCCACAGCTTGTGTCAAATTGTAGCCAAGGAAATTCGCAATTTGACTGGGTTTGACCGGGTCATGGTTTACAAGTTTAATCACGAAGAGCATGGTGTGGTGGTGGGAGAAGACTGCGGTCAGGATATTCCTTCCTATTTGGGATTGCACTATCCCAGTACGGATATTCCCCCGCAGGCGAGGGCGCTGTATTTGAAAAATTGGTTGCGCATTATTCCCGATGCCAACTACGCAGCGGTTTCTGTAGTTCCCGAACGCCACGCCCATACCGGGCAGCCACTGGATTTAAGCTATTCGGTGCTGAGAAGCGTTTCGCCGCGCCACGTGCGCTACCTCCAAAATATGGGAGTGAGTGCTTCCATGTCCATTTCTATTATCAAAGATGGGCAATTGTGGGGGTTGGTGGCTTGCCATCACTACCAGCGCAAGTACATTCCCTACGAAATTCGCACGGCTTGCGAGTTTTTAGCCCAAGTGCTATCTTTACACCTTCCTTACAAGGAAAATCAAGAGGACTACGCTTACCAGTTACACTTGAAAACGGTGCAAAACCAGCTGATTGAGTACATGTTCCAGGAAGGGAATTTTGTGGATGGTTTGATGAAATACCAGCCTAATCTCCTGGAAATTGGCAAGACAGATGGGGCAGCCATTTGTTTGGATGGCGAGTGCAAGTTGGTGGGCAAGACACCGTCGAAAAAACAAGTGGAAAATATTGCTCGCTGGCTGGATGGTCAGCATCGAGATGTGTTTTCTACCGATTCGCTGGTCAAACATATTCCTGAGGCGGAGACTTATAAAGATATAGCCAGCGGACTGCTCGCGATCGCGATCGCGCCCCACCAATATGTCATGTGGTTCCGACCGGAAGTTATCCAGACGGTTACTTGGGGAAGAAATCCCCATTACGTACCCGATCGCAGCAGCGACGACGAGCCTTCGCCGCAAAATTCCTTCCAGGAGTGGAAAGAACAGGTCCGCTGCAAGTCCCTCCCCTGGCAGAAAGGAGAAATCGAAGCGGCCACCCAACTGCAAAATGCCATTATCAAAATTGTGCTGCATCAGTTTCAGAAACTAGCTCAAATCAATAAAGCCCTGCAAGAATCGGAAAAACGGGAACGGGAGAAAGCTGAAAAGCTGCAAATGACCTTAGACGAACTGCAGCGCACCCAGGCCCAGTTGGTGCAAAATGAGAAAATGTCTAGCTTGGGTCAGTTGGTAGCTGGGGTGGCGCACGAAATTTGCAATCCGGTCAATTTTATCTACGGCAATCTTTCCCATGCGGATACCTACGCTCAAGATTTGATTGATTTGGTGGAAATGTACCAGCAGCACTATCCCGATCCTGGGGAAGAAATTGCTGCCGATGCTGAGGAAATTGACCTGGAGTTTTTGAAGGAAGATTTGCCGAAGATTCTCTCTTCCATGCAAGTTGGTGCCGAACGCATCCGCGGTTTGGTACAGTCGCTGCGCAGCTTCTCCCGGGTAGATGAATCGGATATGAAAGAAGTGGATATCCACGAGGGGATCGATAGTTCCCTGTTGATTTTAAATCACCGGTTGAAAGCGCGCGCCGATCGCCCAGCGGTACAGGTGGTGAAGGAATACGCCGATTTGCCGCTGGTGGAATGCTATCCTTCCCAGCTCAATCAGGTGTTTATGAATTTGCTGGTGAATGCGTTGGATGCGTTGGAAGAGCGCGATCGCCATCGCTCTCAGGAAGAGAAAAAAGCCAATCCCAGTCAAATTAAGATTGCCACCGAGTCGATCGGGCAAGGTGAAGGCAATGGTTGGGTGCAGGTTTGCATCCAAGATAATGGTGCCGGGATTTCCGCATCAGACCGCGAGCGGATTTTTGAACCGTTCTTTACCACCAAATCGAGGGATAAAGGAACGGGGATGGGATTGGCGATTAGCCATCAGATTGTGGTGGAAAAACACCACGGCAGGATTGCATGTCATTCAGAACCGGGGAAAGGAACCGAGTTTGTTATGGAGATTCCTATCCAGCAGCAGCCGGTAGCGGAAAAATCAGCTTAGGTGGCGATCGCGGTCTTGTTGCTAACTGTTTGCATGTATTTGGATCTAAACTAGGAAACGTACTGCCCTTTGCTTCGATGTCCATGCTGCTGCAACCGCAAGACCGCAACCAACTCGATCCCAGCGATGACAGTCAATTTTATGCCTTTCCCCGTTTTGTTACCCACGTGGATGAAGGGTTCATTGACCGCCTAAAGAAACTCTACCGCGATCGCATCCCCTCTCACGGCCGGGTGTTGGATTTGATGAGTAGTTGGGTTTCCCATCTTCCCGAGGATGTTCCCTACACAGAAGTGGTGGGTCACGGCATGAATCGGGAGGAACTGGCGAAAAATCCCCAACTCAGCAGCTATTTCGTGCAAGACCTCAATGCCAATCCCCAGCTACCCCTCGCCGATGCCAGGTTTGATGCGGTTTTGATCGCCGTTTCCGTGCAGTACTTGCAATATCCAGAAAAAGTGTTTGCCGAAATTCGTCGAGTTCTCGTGCCTGGTGGCGTGGCGATTGTGAGTTTTTCCAACCGCATGTTTTATCAAAAGGCCATTGCTGCCTGGCGGGAAGCTGACGACCGCGAACGTTTGGAGTTGGTGAAACGATATTTCCAAAACGCCGGTGGATTTGGCACTCCAGAAGCGATCGCGGAACCTTCTGCCACTCCTAATTTGTTGTTTTACCTGGGGTTGTTTCAGGGAGATCCCTTCTACGCCGCGATCGCCGATCGCAAATAATTTCCAACAGACAGCGCTCATTTCCAGAAGGAGGAAGCATCGCTTTCCCTCCCCCTGGGGACATTCCTTACCCAGAAAACCCTTCTTCTGGTTCTCCGTTGAGCAATTCCGCGATCGCTTTGCCTTCTGCCGGTGGTGGTGTCGGTCGTGTATGGCGCGCATCGGTAATCAACCAGTCCAAAGCCGCCGCTTGTACGTCGATGGTAGCGCCGGTTTTGTCCACGCAGTAACGTCCAAAGACCAGTTTGTCCATCAAACGGATACCAGGACCCAGCCGGGAATATTCAAAAATCACACTGCGTTCCACCGTAGCACCGCTGCAAATTTGGCAGTTGGGACCAATCGCCGCCGGACCGATAATTTTGGCACCATCCTCAATCTTGGTCATACCACCGATAAAGACCGGACCTTGGATGTCCACCTTATCCCAGTTCACCGCTACATTGAGTCCCGTGTAAACCCCTGGTGCCACGCACTTACCTGGAATAGGAACGTTGCGGATATCCCCTTGCAAAACGCCACACATGGCGCGCCAGTAATCCGGCACTTTGCCAATATCCACCCACTGAAAGTCCATACTCAGACCGTAGAAAGGCGCACCCATTTCCACCAACTTAGGAAACAGTTCGCCACCGATATCGTATTTTTGACCGGAGGGAATGTAGTCCACAATTTCCGGTTCAAAAATATAAATTCCCGTGTTGATATCGGTGCTGATGGCTTCTTCCACCGGGGGTTTTTCTTGAAATGCTTGAATTCTACCTTCCTCGTCTGTGGATACCACGCCGTAGCTGGACACTTGGTCCTTGGGAACTGGCTTGAGAATTACCGTAGCCAACGCGCCTTTTTGCCGGTGCCACTTGACCGCAGCACTCAAATCCAAGTCGATCAGCGCATCGCCGCACAATACCACAAACGTATCGTCGAAAAAGGGATGAAAATCTTGGATGCGACGAATGCCGCCAGCCGATCCCAAGGCTTCCCCGACCAGGGTACCTTTTTCGTCAATGTACCCTTCAAACGAGTATCCCAATTGCACGCCAAATCGCTGGCCGTCGCGGAAATAGTTTTCAATTTCCCTCGCCAGGTGGCTAACATTGACCATAATTTGGTCGAAGCCGTGTTGGCGCAGCAATTCCACCAAAAATTCCATCACTGGCTTTTCCAGGATGGGAATCATGGGTTTAGGAATATTATAGGTAATGGGGCGAACGCGGGTACCCTTCCCCGCTGCCAGAATCATGGCTTTCATTCGATCTTACCCGCTAACAACTCCCGCTCAGCAGCAGACACCGTTCTGATGAACCTACACAAGCCTGAACAAGTAACGAGCGAACTACCGGCAACTGGTGTTGAGTTGCATACAAGCATATTCAAGCATGCTGCTCGTATCCGACTGGAAACGGCAAGTGGTAGATCGCCTTCGTTTTGACGGCTAAGTTGGCTGGAACTTTTCATTGGTGGTTTTCCGGAAAACCAGGCGGGATGAACTGCTTTCAGGAAAACCAATTCAGGCTTTACCATCATACTCTAAAACAACTTGCTGGTTTCAGCAGCAAAAATTTGGTTGATTCCGTCTCTTTTGGCGAAATTTTTATAGAATCTTACCGAAAATTTACATTTGCTTTATTTGGAGGCGGATGGGGGAGCTGACAGCGATCGCTGGTTTTGAGAAACCGGGGCCTCCAACCAGCGCATGCGTATATCCCCATAGAAACGTTCCTGCCATAACTCCACTTTAGACTGAGCCGATAGCACCAACAAGGCCCAAAAGACCCGCACTTTCTCCTCCTGCATTTCGTTTCCCCGCGACCAAGCCAGCAAAAGATGTTCCAACGATAGCCAGGAAGTTTCCGCTGCTAGGGAAGGCCAGTTTTCCTGCAAAAACTTTTCCAAGGCGGCGGCGGTTTCGGTTACGTTTTCTTCCTGGGTCAGCCGCGTAATAGACTGGACGGTCCGCAGGCGATTTTGCCGGTGGCTGCGGCGCTTTTGCCGCGGCTTTTGGGGTTTTTCCTGCATCACCTGCGCCACTTTTTGCAGCTGTGCCAGCAATTCTTCCAGAGAAGCTTGCCGTTTTTGGGGTTTGGGGGCCACTCCGCGGCGGCGCAGGTATTTTTCCAGACGGGGTGGCAGGGAGGGTTCGCTCCCGTTGGCGGTGGCATCTAACTCCGCTTCCCCATCTGCTGTTGCTTCGGTTTCCTCCGCCTCCAAACTTGCCAACAAATCCAATCGGTCGGCTTTCAGCAATACCAGCATGGAGGCTTGCAAAAAAGCCTGACCGCTGAGGGAAAGTTCTTGCTCCTGAACTCTTAAATCGCTTTGGGTGGCAAAATCCAACTGGCTGAGGTAGCGGTCAATCGCCTCGATGACGCGCACATCCCAGGGGTCAATTTCTCCCCGTTGTGCGCGTTCGATGATTTGCGAAATGCTTTGAGAAAGTTGGGTCAGAATTCCCAGCGCTTTGGACATGCTAGGTATAAATTACTGGGTTGCCTGTGTTTGCGATTCTGTAGCTGCTGGTTCGGTGGCGTTGGTTTGGGAGGAAGGCTCGTTATTTTGGGATTCGTCGGGAGGCAGCTGCGGTTGGGTGTTGGCTTGTACTTTTTCCAATTCCTGTTTGAGGGTTTGAATGCTTTCTTCTTGCTGTTGGATGCGTTGTTCTTGCTTTTTGATTTTGCGTTTTTGGGGTAGGGATTCCAAGCTTTGTTGCAAGCGCACCCAAAGGCTAAATATCCAGGCTAGCACGGCACCCAGTCCCAAAGCAAGAATTAAGGCAATGGAGAGGGGAGGTTGAATATCCAAACCGGGAATCAGATGAATGGTGACGGGATCGGTGTTGCGAATGCCGAAAATAACGAGGGCCAGGCAAAAGATGAAAATCAGCAGGAAGTTAATTTGTCGCATCACGATCGATTGTCTCACTCCTTGGTTGCTGGTTGGCGGTTGGGAAAAGTTCTCGTTCGAGCCATGCTTGCAGGGTTTGGTTGACGATTTCTGCTTGTTCGTCGTAAACGCAGTGACCGCCACCGTCAATTTCTACAAGTTGGACCCGGGGATTTTGTTGCAGGTACGGACGCACGGACGCTAGGGGAACCACGCGATCGCATTTTCCCCATAGTAGCAGGATGGGCACCCCAACGTGGGCGAGCAAAGGCGCTACCGCACTGCCGTAACTGGGTTGGCTACTGGCACGCACCAATCGGGTTAACACGCCTAGGGTACCGCGATCGCGCGGGGGAGTGGCAAATAAATCGACCAACTCTTGGTCTACCAGTTCCCGACGCTGGTAAATTCCCAACAGCGATCGCCGCAGGAACCAGGGCTGCCGTGCCAATTGTAAGATGGGAAAAATGGTGATGGGAGTCGCCAAAATATTGACCAATCCCTGTACCCACCGCGGTGCCGGTTCTACCTGGGGAAGAGTCACCATGGCCAAGCCACGGGCCATATGCGGGAAATCGGCTACCGCACGCAGCGCAATCGCCGATCCCAAGGAATGACCGACGATAACTACTGGTTCGCCAATCCACGTCTGCCAAAAATCGTACACCAATTCCGCCCAAAACGGGATACTGTAGTTGGCTGGGGCTTTTTGCGAACCTCCAAACCCGAGAAAATCCAACCCATAGATGCGATGGCGTTTGCTGAGAGGCAGCAGGTTGCGACGCCACTGACCCAACTGGGCACCAAATCCGTGTAAAAAGAGAATTGGCAGGGTCTGTTCGGTGGGGAATTGAGGTGGCAAACTCGTATAGCGAATTTGCCATCCCCGCCAGATCCAATCTCGCTGCCTGCCTAATTGGGAATTGTGCGAAGGATTGGTTGTGTTTTGGTTGATGTTTGCCAAAATCCCACCCTACAATCGATAGCTGTTGTTTTGCTTTCACCCATGCTAGACGGTATGGTCTGGTTCGCGACTGTGCGGTTGTGAGGGGGGAATCTCGCTCACCAGTTCGTACACATCGGTTTCTGGCGCGCAGGCAAACAAAGGATTCATTTTTTGCAGAATTTTCTGGTACTCTTCGTTTTCGTTGGCTTGCATGTTTTCCAGGCTATCCCAAAAAATGACGGCGATGCCTTTGTCGGTACCGGGTTTTTGCAGCAAGTACGCTCCTTGAAACCCTTGCATGTAGGTGGAAACTGCTTGGGAGTAGAGTTCCTTTGCCTCTTCAAATTTGCCTGGTTGAAATTCTCCAATGGCTACGAAAGCAAATTTGTGTTTGAGAAAGTCTGTGAATTCGTTCATAAATGGCTTAGCGTGCAAACAATTGATATTCGTTTTGCCAAATAGCGTACAGGTTAGCGCGATCGCGAGCAACTGCTAATTAGGATCCAATTTATTCTGCCAGAACGAGTACAATTTTTTCTAGAGCTTGACCAAATTCAACCATTGCCAACCAGCCAATACCTATGTCTGCTACCACCAACCAAGAACAACAACAGAAAATAGAACTTTTCAATCGCTGGGCACCATTTTACGACCGCCTGTTTCCCACAGTCTTTTACCAAGCCATCCACCAACGGCTGCTAGCGTATGTAGACTTGCCGGAAACGCCTCAAGTCTTGGATTTGGGATGCGGTACCGGACGGTTGCTGCGACGTTTGAGCGAGCGCTACCCCCAACTATACGGCATTGGCATCGATCCATCACCGGAAATGCTGCGCCAAGCCAGGCGTTCCAAACCGCGATTTTCAAAAGACACCACCCCATCGCCGCGTTTGATTTTCATCCAAGGCAGTGCGGAAGCCATTCGAGCTACCACCGCCCAATTTGACGCCGTTTTCAATACCATCAGTTTTCTCCACTATCCCCATCCCGAACCAGTTCTCTCGGAAGTTCATCGAGTTCTCAAACCCGGCGGTTGCTACTACCTGGTGGATTTTGTCTGGCAACGGCAAACAGAGCAAGTTCAATTACAAGCCGCTGCTGGAAAAATGCGCTTTTACGGGTTGTCGAAGCGAGAAGAGATGGGACTGGGAGCTGGTTTGCAGACGATAGGACATTATACGTTGTTGGGACCGGTGGTTTTGACGGTGTTTGTTAAGTAGGGCATACTGAGCGTGCTGAGCATGGAGACATGGGAGACAAAAATAAATTTATTTCCTAAATCTCCTAATCTCCCACCCTCGGTACGCTCGGTACACGCCTATACTATCTCTGAGCATCAATATCGAGCTCATTTTCCAGGGTTTCCACCCGATTTTCTAATTTATTCAGACGTTGTTTGAGTTCGATGGCGAGAGTGGCTAGGCGGTCGAACATGGGGTCGTCGCGAATATCCGATGGCGGTATGTTGCGGTTGGGGGATGGTTGGGGGGTGGTGGTTGGTGGTGGTTGGTTGCTGCGTTGCTGGCGCTGCAGATGGCGGATTTCTCGTTCTAGACTGCTAATTTGCGATCGCAGGGAAAAAACAGTGTTTTCCAGGCGGGAAAGGCGCGATTCTAAGGCCGATGCTTCTGCTTTGGCGTTGCCGATAATGATAGCGATCGCTACTAGCCACGCCAATCCCATCGCGATCGCCCTTTGCCAAGGTTTGAGATGGCGAACCCTCATGGGAACTTTGGTTTAAAGAACTTTGTTTTCTAGTTTGCCGGCTGTGTAGGGATTTTGCCAACCCAATTTTTTCCTAATTTGGCTAGAGAGATTGACATTTTTCCTTAATCGCTATAAAGTAATAAATAGGACATGAGAATCATTATCAGTTTCACGCAAGCAGGGATAGAAGCTTCTGTCCTGCTTGCCAACGGTTTGCAGTGGCAGCGAGTACAGCCAGTACGTGAGACGCAATTTCACCTTCCTGCTTGCAAAATGACAACCCAGGCTGCTTCCCCATTGTGGCACTCTCCGTGCTGCGGCTTTCCTAGAGAAATCGTCTCGCCTACTGTATCCGTACTGGTGCCACTTGCAAACTTTCCTCACCTAGGAGGGAAATCATGAAAATTGCCGTTGCCAGCCAAAACCAACATCAAATTACCGCGCATACCGGACATTGCCGCCGGTTTTGGGTTTACGAGTGCGAGAACGGAGAAATTCGCGACCAACAGTTTTTAGAACTATCTCCCCAACAATCTTTCCACGAAACGTCTCCCCAAGCCAACCACCCCCTCGACGGCATCCAAGCGTTACTTGCTCGCAACTTTGGTTGGGGATTGCAACGCCACCTGCAAAGTCGGGGAATTCAGCCAATCGCCACAGCAAAAACCGATCCCGAAGCCGCCGTTCGAGATTATTTGGATAATTCCCAGCCGGAGCATGTTCCCAATCGTCAGTTGTTTGGGAGAAACGGAGGTCGCCGTAGCGATCGCGGTCGCCGGATGCGGCGAGGAAAACGGGGCCATCCAGCTGGGGGATTTCTCAATCGATAGTCCCTAATCATATCTATTTTTGTCAAATTCCAAACGCACTCAACCATTAGTAACAGGAGTATCCCCAAACTTTCGTCAATTTTTTTCTTATTCTGAGGTTGCTAGGAACGCTATGAACCAAAAAAACGGTCACCAAGAACTGGAATACGACGTACTAATTGTGGGAGCGGGTATGGTTGGCTCCTCCCTAGCAGCCGCTTTGGGACAAACGTCTCTGAGAGTGGGAATTATTGAAGCCAAAACCCGCCAAGAAAGAGTTAATGGTGATGACGGCAGAGCCAGCGCTCTTGCCCTGGGATCGGTACAGATTTTGGACCGCATTGGTGCTTGGAAAGTCATGCGATCGCTGGGGGTTTCTCCCATCGAACAAGTACAAATCTCCGACGAACAATTTCCTTTGGTAGCCACCTTACGCCGGGAAGAGATTCAAGTAGAGGCTCTGGGATATGTAGTGGAAAATTGGGTGACCAGCAATGCTTTGGAGCAAGTTTTAGCCCAACAAACGGATGTACACACGTTCTGCCCGGCTAAAATTAAGTCCATGGCCACCCATCGCGATCGCGTGGAAGTGCTTTTAGATTGGGACGGCAAAGAACAGCCCCTAACCGCTCAATTACTTGTGGGCGCTGACGGCAGACAATCCTGGGTACGCCAGTGGGCCAACTTACCCATGAATTCGGTAGAATACGACCAAGTGCTGATTGTTAGCAACGTTACCACCGAATTTTCTCACAGCCAAACCGGATACGAACGCTTTCACCGCAGCGGTCCTTTTGCTGTTTTGCCCATGACCCCATCGCCAGAGGCACCGGATTTATCTCGCAGCTGTGTGGTGTGGACGGCGAAAAAGGAAGAGCGCGATCGCTTGATGTCTCTCGACGACCGAGCTTTTATGGAAGCCATGCAGCCGCGCCTGCCTAAGGAAATGGGTCAATTGCGATCGATTACCCCCCGCTCTTGCTACGTTCCCCGCCGCCAGCACGTACGCCAGTATGCCGCCCAGCGCCTGACTTTAATTGGCGATGCTGCTCATGCAACCCATCCTGTAGGCGGACAAGGATTTAATATGGGTATGCGCGATGTGGCAGCTTTATCGTCTTTGCTGATAGAAGCACACATTCAAGGGAAAGACTTGGGCGATCGCGACTTACTGCAACGCTACCAGCAACAGCGCCAGCCGGACAACGAAACCGTATTAACAGCTACTGACCTGGCCAATCGTGTTTTTTCCAATGACTGGTTACCGTTACAGTGGATGCGGGATTTGGGATTGGTCGGCATCGATCGTTTCCTGCCTGTCAAAAAGGTCTTGATTGAGTATGCCATGGGACTAGCTGATGGGTTGCCTCGATAATTTGTTTGAGTGTAACCATCAATCCGACGCGAGTAGGGGTATTTTGTGAAGTGCCCCTACTTCTTATTTTTTGCAGGTTTTTCCTACCATTTCCGTAAAAATCTGCCAGAAATAATTGGAAGATTTTGGTAGGAGGACAACGCGTTGCGCCCCTACCAGGGAAATCGAGAAATTCCCAAAAATTATTTATTGTTTTTCAGATGCTACGTCGGAACCTACCCATTTTTGTTAATTTTTATTAAGTTTTTCAACCCATCCCTACTAGATCGTAGAGGCAACAACAACCACCAATAACGCTTTCTGGATGCGATCGCCTCTTTTTGCATTAAACAGCTTTATACTAAGGATTAGAAAAAATAGCGTTTCTTATCTTTACCTTTTTAAGAAAAACCCGGTAAGCTAGGGACGAATCCTTTAAGAAACGCAATAAAACTTTTCATTTTTGCGCCAACCGTCCGAAGCAACGTCACTATTGAGGAATCTCTATGGCAGAACTGTGCAGTCAGACCATCTGGCTTGTGCCATTGTATGCCCTGTTGGGGGCAGTTTTGGGACTGCCGTGGTCTCCTGGTATTATTCGGCGTACCGGTCCAAGACCCGCCGGATACATTAACATTATCACCACGTTTGTTGCCTTGGTACACAGCGTGCTGGCGTTACCAGCAACTCTCAATCGCCCTCCTTATTTTTTCTCTGTCAACTGGCTGGATGCGGCGGGATTGCAAATTGACTTTTCTGTAAAGGTTTCCGTCATGACCGTCGCTGCCCTCATTGTCATCGCCGGTCTGAACCTCATCGCCCAAGTCTTTGCCATTGGCTATATGGAAATGGACTGGGGATGGGCGCGATTTTATGCTTTGCTGGCTTTATTTGAAGCTGGCATTAGTACCCTAGTGCTTTGCAACTCCCTCTTCTTCAGCTACGTTGTTTTGGAAATTCTCACTTTAGGCACCTATCTACTGATTGGATTTTGGTTCAACCAATCCCTGGTGGTCACCGGAGCGCGGGATGCGTTCCTGACCAAGCGGGTGGGCGACTTGATTTTGCTCATGGGTGTTGTTGCCATCTTACCCCTAGCGGGGACCTGGGATTTCGGCGAGTTGGCAGTTTGGGCAGAAAACGCCGATTTGTCTCCCACCACCGCTACGTTGCTGAGTTTGGCTTTGCTTGCCGGTCCGGTGGGCAAATGCGCCCAATTTCCCTTGCATTTGTGGCTGGACGAAGCTATGGAAGGTCCAATTCCGGCTACAATTCTGCGCAATACGATTGTCGTAGCCACCGGAGCGTGGGTGCTGATTCAAGTAGAACCAGTAATTTCCCTCTCTTCGGTGGGAACGTCAGCAGCGATCGCGATTGGCGCGGCTACTGCCATTGGCACTTCTTTGATTGCCATTGCCCAAATTGACGTTAAGCGAACCCTCTCCTACACCACCAGCGCTTACATGGGCTTGATTTTTATCGCCGTAGGGACCGGGGAAATCAACGTTGCCTATATTCTACTGCTGACCTATGGCATGGCCATGGCTTTGTTGGTCGCCTGTGTTGGTTGTATTCTTGCCAACAATATTACCCAAGACCTCACCCAATACGGCGGTTTGTGGTCGCGCCGTCCGATTGTGGGACTGAGCTTTCTTGTCGGTACTGCCTCTCTGGTGGCGGTTCCTCCCTTGGGCGGTTTCTGGGCACTGTTGCAAATGGCTAGCAATCTGTGGCAAAGCCAACCCCTGTTGGTGGGTGTGGTGTTGCTGGTGAACGGTTTGACCGCTTTCGGTATGACCCGGGTATTTGGTCTGATGTTTGCCGGTCAGCCCCAGGAAATGACCAAACGCTCTCCGGAGGTTCTGTGGGCAATGGTTCTGCCCACAACAATTCAAATGGGATTTGCCCTGCATTTGCCTTTATTCCTGTTGCAGTGGAATTTGCTGCCCTCCTGGGAAGACCTGAACAAACCAGCGATCGCTTTGTTGTTGCTCACCACATATATGGGCATGCAATTGGGCGGTTTGATTTATCTCAACCCCAACTGGAAAAAACCCGTACGCTTGCAACCGCAATTTTTGCAAGAATTGCTGGCTCAGGATTTGTACACTGCCAAACTGTACCGCTTCACCATTGTTTCCATTGTGGGAATTGTCTCGCAACTTATTTCCTGGATCGATCGCTATGTTGTGGATGGTTTGGTAAATCTAGTAGGCTTGGCAACCATATTTAGCGGTCAGAGCTTGCGGTACAACGTTTCCGGGCAAACCCAATTTTATGCCTTCACCATTGTCGTTGGCGTTGCTTTGCTTGGTCTAATGGTGTCTTGGTCGCTGCTGTCCAACGCTTCCATTGTGATTTCTTCATAAGTGAGGAAGGATTGTAAGGAATTTTTCGACTATGCTAAGTGCCCTGATTGCCATTCCTCTGGTGGCGGCGATCGCGATCGCGGTTTTGCCGAAATCGGTCAACGCTGCCACGGTCAGAAACATTTCCCAAGTCGTTGCGATCGCCTTACTTGGTTGGTCGCTGTGGTTGTTGGCTGGCTTCGACATCACCAGCCCCGAACTGCAATTTAGCGAACATTACTGGTGGGTGGAACTGGTAGGACTAAGCTACAGTTTGGCCGTCGATGGTCTATCCATGCCCTTAGTGGTTCTGGGCGCTTTGCTAACTTGGATTGCCATTCTCTGTAGCGATACCAACCTACCCCGCGTTCGCCTATACTATGCCTTAATTTTCCTAGCTAGCGCCGGGATTATGGGCGCGCTTCTGGCTCAGAACTTGCTCTTGTTCGTCCTATTTTACGAGTTGGAACTGATTCCGTTTTACCTGCTTGTGGGCATTTGGGGCGGTGAAAAGCGCGGCTACGCCTCCATGAAGTTCCTACTTTATACCGCCGTATCCGGTTTGTTGGTTCTGGCGGCTTTCTTTGGTATGACTTTGCTGAGCGATGCCAGTAGCTTTGACTATAGCGAAATTGCTACCCAAGGCTTTGCCCTCCAAGCACAATTGTTGTTCCTTAGCTTGCTGCTGGTGGGTTTTGGTATCAAAATTCCGCTGGTTCCCTTACATACTTGGTTGCCCGATGCTTACGTGGAGGCATCGCCCCCGATTGCGATTTTGTTGGGCGGTATTTTAGCCAAGTTGGGAACTTACGGATTGGTTCGTTTTGGTTTGGGATTGTTCCCAGAGGCTTGGTCCTTGGTTGCCCCCGGATTGGCAGCAGTGGGAACCCTGAGCGTGGTTTACGGTGCTGTCTGCGCGATCGCACAAACAGATATCAAACGCATGGTGGCTTACAGTTCCATCGGTCACATGGGATATATCTTGGTGGCTGCTGCCGCTGGTACTCGTTTGAGTATTCTGGGTTCGGTGGCGCAAATGGTGAGCCACGGATTGATTCTCGCTCTGCTGTTCCATTTGGTGGGGATTGTAGAAGTCAAAGCTGGTACCCGCGATCGCGGCGTTCTCAATGGTTTGCTCAATCCCATCCGCGGTTTACCCCTCACCAGTGCTTTGTTGATTGTAGCGGGGATGGCTAGTGCAGGCATTCCTGGCTTGGTGGGATTCGCAGCGGAATTTATCATTTTCCAAGGAAGTTTCTCCATTTTCCCCATTCCCACGCTGGTTTGTATTATCGCTTCCGGCTTGACCGCTGTCTATTTCGTGATTCTGCTCAACCGCACTTGTTTTGGCAAATTAGACAACCAACGCGCCTACTACCCACAAGTAACCCGGTCTGAAAGAATTCCCGCCTACATTCTAGCGGCAACCATTTTCTTTCTGGGCATTCAACCCAATTGGTTGGTTAGCTGGATGGAAACCACCACCAACAATTTGGCAGCCAATCTCTACGAGTCCCCTAGCGAACAAGTGGCTGTTGTTTGGGAAGAAAAGCAGTAACTTTTGAGGTCAACTATGGTGCAAAATATCGCCGAACCTAAAGCCAAAATCCCCCCATCCAATCACGAATTTGCGGAGATTATCCATCGCCTGGAAGCCGGTGGTGCTATGCTGCCGGATACGCCGGAAAATTTGATGCAAATTATCGGCATTTACAAAGCCTATGCCGTTCCTATGGATTTCTACTGGCGGGATTTGCTGTACATTGCCGAACGGGTTTTTCTCAATCCCGTACCTTTCTTTAAATACTTTTTGCCCCAGGAATATTTGGATTTGGAAAATCACTACGCTGGGGAAAATGCCGACTATCGCGTTTGGCAAAAAGGTGATGGCAAGGCGCATCCGGAACTGATTGAATTTATGAAAAGAGGGGAGACTAAGAAAAATATCCCCAAACTCCTGCACCATTGGTATCACGATCGCATTAATATGGAATTTGCCGAAGCCTGTATGAAAGCCATGCTTTGGCATCAAAATATGGGGGGTAAATTCGACGAATATCTAGAAAGCGATGAATACAAAGCCAACGCCGATCGCGCCATTAAAGCCTATTTTAAAAACAATCCTTTGATGCTGGGGCTGTACAAATTGTTCCCGGAAATGTTTTACGAACAAGTTCGGGAAATGTCGTACTATGCCAATTTGGGATTGTTTTGGGAAGTGATGGCACCGGTGTTTTTTGAAATGAGCGATCGCTACGATGCTGGCGAATTTAAAACTGTTACCGATGCCATGAATTTCTTGGTCAATGCCATTTTCATTGCTGCCGGTCGCCCCATTTACCACCATGTTTACATCGACGGGGAATGTTACGAAATCATCCCCAAATCCAAAGGGTTTATGTGGCTTTACGAAGCGGCTTTGCCCTATGTGGAAGCGGTCTTTTACCGGACGGCCCCTTTTCGGGGAACCAAATCTTACAATGCCCAAGCTAAGGAGGTTCCCGACCAGCAAAAGGATTTTCACTACGGCATTCTCTATGCGGATGTATTTCCCGTGGGAACAGCAGGCATTCCGCCTACTTTGTTAATGCAAGATATGTATCACTTCTTGCCGGACTATCTGGTGGACTACTACCGCCAGCACTGTCGCAAGGAGGACGATATGCTCATCCAATTGGGGATTACGTTCCAGCGTTCCATGTATTGCGTCACTTCTGCAGTGATTCAAGCCCTGCGAACGGCCCTGCTGTATCCCCTCGACGACCCCAATCCGGAACATTTAATGGCCAATCGCCGCTTTTTTGAAGCGCAAATGGACCGGTTCCTGCGTCCGGAAGCACGCTTGCGGGATATTCAAAGCCAGGATTATCGGTAAGCGATTGGACCTGTGGCTGTGGCATCCCCCTGGCTCTGGGGGACCACAAGGGGTATACCAAATCCGATGTATGTAGACCCACAAAAAAACGCTTGTGCTGAGCCTGCCAAAGCTTAGGGATAGTACCCTAACTCCCTACAGAATAATTGTGGTTTGCCCATCTCGGATTGGGTATTCTAGGACTTCTTGAAAAACAATGATTTTCTGGGGAGACCCTTCGTGAAGTATCTCCAGAAAAATACACCGATTATTTCTTGCAAACTTTTTGCTATCTAGATCAAAAAATTGAGAATTCGTCTTGATTGGTATGCCATCGGGTCAGCAAAGGGGAGAATAAAATCCCCATGGCACCGCCCCAAAACCAAAGATGGCACCAAGTTATCCAAGGCAAATGCCCCCGTGGCGTAGATTCGTCCTGGTAAAAGTGAATTTGCTGGAGACTCAACCAGCGATCGCCCTGACGCCATCCCAAGCGATCGCCCAGGTGGCAGGTAGTTTCCCAATCAATACAACCGCCCAACTCCTGCCAAATTTGGTACTGGACGCTAAAACCAAATTTCCCTTGGGAATGTTTTACCCACAAGCGATCGATGGTTTGTAAAAACGAGCGAGAAAAGTTTTCCACATCAGCATTGTCCAACCAATTTTGGTCGGGTTTGCCTGCCGCGCGTAGCATCAGGGCGGCGGTTTCCCGGTCGGCTTGTTGCCAGTTTTCTGCAACTAATAACTGGTGTAAGTAGCTGCAATCGACACTTGCTCCCTGTCTCATACTACCTAACGCTGCCACGATCTCGATATACGGGTAAGGTTACCGTAAAAGTGGACCCTTTTCCTGCCTGACTTTTGACGGCAATAGAACCGCCACAGTGGGAAAGCAACTGCTGTACAATGGTGAGCCCCAATCCTGCCCCTTGCGATTCAAATCCCGAATTTTGGTGGCGAACCCGATAGAAACGCTCGAAGATGTGGTAAGTTTCTCGGTGGGGAATGCCAATGCCGGTATCTTGAAACGAAATGACCACCTTGTCGTCTTTTTCTTGGGTATATACCCAAATTCTACCGTTTTCCGGCGTGAAGCGAATACTGTTGTTCAGTAGTTCGATGGCAATTTTGCGCAGCCATCCCACCACGCAAGCCACCGGTGGCAATTCCTCGCCAATAGTATAAGCCAGGGAAATGGATTTTTCCTGGGCTACCGGTTGAAAGGTACTGACCACACCAGGAATTACCTCCGCTAGGTGAATGGGTTCCAACCGATGTTGTGGTGCCGATGTTTCCAACCTTTGTAGTTCCACAACCCCTTCAATGAGAGAATTTTGGCGATCGCATCCCTGTTGGAGGGCTTGAATGTAGCGTTCCCGCTGCGATGCTTTCAACTGGGCAGAGTTGAGTAGCGACAGGGCAGTTTTCATATTGGTGACTGGTGTCCGCAATTCTTGGGAAAATTGGTTGATAAACTCATCCTTCCAAGTGAGAGATTCTTGCAAGGCGGTATTTTCGCTCTGTAGAGTGTCCAGTTCCCGCGCTTGTTGGCGGTAGCTGAGCATGGTGCGACGCACTTGTTCTTGTTGCTTGATTTGCTGGCACCACAACATTTCGGCAAAGGCGTTATTTCCGAACGCCTGCACCTCGGGTGAAGGCAAATAAGCACGTTCCGCCTCGGGAATCAGTGGCATCAAGGTATCCACCAAGGCCTTTACCATGCGGCTGTCTAGGGAAAGCAATGTCAGTAGCGGTCCTTTATAGGATTTTTTCTGGGTTTGAGCACTGGCAGAACGGGGTCGATGGGCAATAACCGCGCCGCAGGTGGTTTCTGTATAGCCAATTAAAAAATATTCGCGACGCAGGTAGGGATTGCGTGCAGAGAGGGAAAAAAACGTTACTGGTGAGGAAGATTCCCCATTGTCGGCGAAATTGTTGTCTAAAATATCTGATGGGGAAGTCAAGGGTTGGGAAATATCTTCTTCCTCCTCGCCATCGGGAGTGGTTGGTTTGGCTTGAAAAATACACACGCGATGGCGCGCATCGGTTTTTTTCAGCAAGCGGTCTTGGGTAACTTGCCATCCCCTGCCTTGGGGAAATTTTAATAGCAGCGTTGCGGAGTGTTCCGACTCCATCAACCAATCCACCAACACGGTTTTTGCGGAATGGAGGGTGGCTGGGCTTAGCTGCAAAGACCGCGGCGGCGGTTGGTGTTGGCAGGCTTGTTGGTATAAAGATAGCCCTGAAACTGGTAGTGCAGTCATAAGCGTAACATGGTTAAGATCGGCGACCGAGCTGGGGAGGCACGGGAGTATGGGAGAAACAAGGGTATCTCATCTATCTCCCCATCTCCTCATCCGCATTGGTAGAAAAGCAGTGGGGGGAGAGACACCTACTATCCTTTCAAGATACAAGATCCCCACAGGCACCGTCAGGAAATATGAAGATGTGTTAGGAAATCTCTACGTATTTTCTCGGTTGACAAAATCTACCAATTCCTTTCTCGGAGTGCCTGGAGCGCCTGTTCGCGGTCGTCAAAATGAATTTTTTCCGTACCAATAATTTGATAGTCTTCGTGACCTTTGCCAACAATGGCAACGCTATCCCCTGGCTGGGCGGTTTGGATGGCATGGGAAATGGCACTAGCGCGATCGCAAATTACTTCGGGAGAAACCCCTTCGGGAATGCCTTGCAAGATATCTTGCAAAATGGTTTCCGGGTCTTCGGTTCTGGGATTGTCGGAAGTCACCACCACCCGGTCTGCCAGTTGCGCGGCAATTTGCCCCATGATGGGACGTTTGCCCCGATCGCGATCGCCTCCGCAGCCAAAGACACACACCAACTCTCGCGCTACGTAGGGTCGCATGGCTTGCAAGACATTTTCCAAACTATCGGGGGTGTGGGCGTAATCCACTACCACGGTGAGATCCTGGTTGGGGTCTGCCTGGACTTTTTCCATTCGCCCCGGAACTCCCTGAAATTGGGGCAACGCCGCCGCGATCGCTTCTAGATCTGCTCCCAATTGCAATGCTGCCCCCACCGCTGCTAGGGCATTGGCTAGGTTGTATCGTCCAATCGCCGGTAGCGATAAATCTGCCTCTCCGTGAGGCGTATGGATTTTCCCTGTCACCCCATCGGGATGCAAATGCAAATCGTAGGGATACAATTCCACGCTGCTATCGGTCAAGCTGTAGCGCCAAACCGACTGCGGATCCAACCGTTCCAACAAACGCTGGCCGTAGGCATCATCCACATTAACGATTGCCTGACCCCGCAAATACCCTTTAGAAAACAGCAACGCCTTGGCCTCGAAATAATTTTCCATGGTTTTGTGAAAATCTAGATGGTCTTGGCTGAGGTTGGTAAACACCGCTACGTCGAACTGACAGCCCAACACCCGCCCCTGCTGCAAGGCGTGGGAACTCACCTCCATCACCATCGACCGCGCCCCCGCTGCGTAAGCCTGGGACAGCTGCTGTTGCAACCGATCGGCAAAAGGGGTGGTATGAACTGCTGTTTCCTGATGGTGCGGCCAGCGGGCATACAGCGTTCCTAACAAAGCCGTTGGTTGCTGCGCCTTTTGCAATAGAAACTCAATTAAGTGAGTGGTGGTGGTTTTGCCATTGGTTCCCGTCACGCCCACCATGCGTAGTTTTTGGGTAGGATGCCCGTAAAATGCCGCCGCCACCTCCGCGCAGGCAGCGACCATATCATCTACCGGAATCACTATTTCCTGAAATTGTGGGGGAACCTGCTGGTAAGCCTGGCGAGAGACCAAAGCTGCGATCGCCCCCGAAGCGATCGCTCCCTGCCAAAACTCACCCCCATCAACCCGCGTACCTGGCATGCCCAAAAATAAATCTCCCTGTTGACAAATGTGGGAATTTGTGCATAGGCGTTTCACATCCCCCGTCACCTGGGGAACTTCTGCCAAACCAATGCGATCGGAGATTACATCCAACAATTCTTGAAGTTCCATCGTTCCTCTTCAATTTGTCTGCCTATTGTCTATATCTATAGATGTAGATGGGGAGATAGAAACCTTGGGAGATTGAGAAAATCGCAAAACACAACCAATTGCCCACATCCCCCACGCTCCCATCACCCCTGCTCATACTCGCGCAACATCCTCGCCAACCGTTCCACAGAAATCCCCGGAGAAGGGCGAGGCAATCGCACCTGTTCTCCTGGCGACGTTTCTTGGACCAAAACTGGAATTGCGTATTGGTAAGCAGCAAACCAATCATCGCGGGTCGTAATATCGCGAATCTCCAAAGAAATTTGGGGATTTTCCACCTGTTCCAATTTTTCCTGCAAACCTTCGCACAAGTGGCATCCAGGCTTGCTGTACAAAATCAATTTCATAAAATCTCCCATTTTCCGACCGGATTATGTGTGTTTTGTGTATAATAAACGTGGAAAGCATGATAATCTAATCGGTGGATTGCAGCGAGCAATCCGTAAATCTGTTGAAAAGTTAGCGTAGAAGGATAGCATGGTCTCGACTCTAAACGTTACCGATCGCACTCCTGGTTTTGACCTGGACGAACTCAACCAACGCTTTGAGAATGCCCATCCTAGAGAAATTCTAGCCTGGTGTGTAGAAAATATACCTACTGGTTTGGTGCAAACCAGTGCGTTCAACATCGACGACATGGTGATTACCGATTTGCTATATCGGAAACTATCCCCCCAAAACCCAGTTCCGGTCATCTTTTTGGACACGCTGCATCATTTTCCGGAAACTTTGGAACTGGTAGAGCGCGCCAAAGAACAATACAATCTCAACCTGCAAGTTTACAAAACCCCCGACGTCAACAACCGCGAGGAATTTGCCGCCAAACACGGCGAAGCCCTTTGGGAAAAAGACGTACAACAATTCCACCACTTGACCAAAATCGAACCCCTTCACCGGGGATTGGACGAACTAAACACCGTGGCTTGGATTACCGGTCGTCGTCGCGACCAAGCCGCCACGCGCGCCAACATGCCAGTCTTTGAATTGGATGCGAAAGGACGAGTTAAGGTCAATCCCCTCGCTGCTTGGACCCGCCAAGCCAGTTGGGAATATGCTGGCCAGCACAACGTTCCCTACAATCCTCTCCACGAGAAAGGCTATCCCAGTATTGGCGACGAACCTCTCACGACTCCCGTGCGCGAAGGGGAAGACGAACGTGCTGGTCGCTGGCGCGGCATGGGCAAGCTAGAATGCGGCATTCACGTTTAGCTAGCCTTGGGGGCGGAATTTTCCTTCGCCCCTACAATACCCGTAAATATTCTGGCGCGATCGCGGCAATAGGGGAAGCCCGATCCAAAGCGGTAATAGGGCGGCGGGGGTAAAAAAAATCCTGTTTGTCTTCACTGACTCGGCATTTCCGGACAGGCCATCCCATCCCTGCGCCGCAAAATAGCTGGTTGCATTGGCTCTTCCTACAATTTTTATTGGTTTTTCCCTAGTATTGCTTATAGAATACAAAAAAATGTTTTTTGACCAGAAAACCAAACAAAAATCAAAAAGCAGTGTGGTAGTTTTAGCATGATTCGCGTTTTACATTTATCTGATGTTCACCTAGGCAGTGGTTTCAGCCACGGCAAAGTGAATCCCGAAACTGGTTTAAACACGCGCCTGGAAGACTTCGTTGCGACCCTCAGCCTTAGTATCGATCGCGCTTTGGCAGAACCGGTGGACTTGGTTGTATTTGGTGGCGATGCTTTTCCCGATGCCACTCCTCCTCCCTACATCCAAGAAGCTTTTGCCAGCCAGTTTCGTCGCCTGGCAGATGCCAATATTCCCGCGGTGTTGTTGGTGGGCAACCACGACCAATATTCCCAAGGCCAGGGTGGGGCTAGTCTGTGTATCTATCGTACCCTGGGCGTTCCCGGCATGGTTGTGGGCGATCGCTTGGCTACCCACCGCATCGAAACCTCCAACGGTCCGGTTCAGGTGGTGACGCTGCCTTGGGTTACCCGGTCTACCCTCCTCACGCGGCGGTCTACAGAAGGGTTATCCCTCGAAGAAGTGAACAATATGCTGGTGGAACGCTTGCGGGTGGCTTTGGAAGGGGAAATTCGCCAGCTCGATCCTGAGATTCCCACCATTTTGCTCGCTCACTTAATGATGGACAACGCTCGTTTTGGTGCCGAACGATTGCTGGCTGTCAGTAAAGGATTTTCTATCCCCCTGTCTCTTGTTGCCCGCGAATGTTTTGACTACGTGGCGTTGGGTCACGTTCACAAGCATCAAGTCCTTTGCGACCATCCTCCCGTTATCTATCCGGGCAGCATCGAACGGGTAGATTTTAGCGAAGAAAAAGAGGAAAAAGGCTACGTCCTCGCCAAATTAGAAAAAGGCAATGTGGAATGGGGATTTTGTCCCCTCCCTGCCCGTTCTTTTTGTACCATTTCCGTGGATTTATCGGAGTCCGAAGCCCCACAAGAGAAACTCTTGCAAGCTATTCAGCGTAAAAAGTTCACCGGTGCTGTGGTTCGGTTGATTTATAAATTGCGTTCCGACCAGTTGGAACAAATCGACGATGCTACCTTACACAAGGCTCTAGCCGATGCCCACAGCTACCGCATCCAACCGGAGTTGGTTAGCCAGCTGGCTAGACCCCGCATGCCGGAACTTGCCCAACACCAATCGTTGGACCCCATCGCTGCTTTGTCTACTTACTTAGACCAACGGGAAGATTTAAAAGACTTGCGCGAGGATATGCTGGCAGCAGCCAAACAAATGCTGGCTGAGGAGGAAGGAGAGACGGTGGACGCCCCCCAAAGCGATCGCGATGTCGCTCCTTTCCCCAGCCAAACGTCAATTCCCAGCAATTCTGAAAACAGTCAAAACGGTCAAAGCGATCGCACCAATAGCAACAGCCAAGACCGTTCGGAGCATCCAAATACAGATAGAGAACAGTTGCGCCTGTTTTAAAATAGGCAAAACTTCCCTACAAGTGGCGATTTTGGGAAAATTGAATTTGCTCCCACATATGTTCGGGAGTTTGGGAAGGCTCTTTGCAAGTCAAACCCTGACAAACCAAAGCTATAGCGCCGGCCGGTAGCGCGCTTTCTACTTGCAAAACACAAGCAGGTAGATAGGACCCCAATAACTCTCCCAAGCGATCGCGGCTGGTACGCACCACCGTATAATTCTGATACCAATCTAGCGCCGAAAACAACACCGGACAGGCTTGTGGCGTTTCGGTCATAATCTTATCAAAGGATTGAATGGTTTCCTTAGCGTGGTCCAAATACTGCAAATCCCGGGATAGCATCGCCAAACGCACCAAATTACCAGCAGCAACTCCATTGGTGGAAGGCGTGGCATTATCCATGTAACTGCGTTCGCGGACCAACAATTCGTTGCTGCTATCTTCGGCAGTATTAAAATATCCCCCCATTTCCACACAATACATGCGATCGTCAAATTCTTTTTGCACCTGCATGGCTTTTTCCAGCCACGTTTGCGCTTCCACGCCAGTTTGTGCCGCAGTTCCCTCGCGCAAGGAAGCCTGATGCAAGTCTAGCAAGGCTTTCACCAACAACGCATAATCTTCCCCTTGGGCCGGAACCGCCGCTTCGCCGTTGTAGTTTACCCGGTGCAACCGACCGTTGACCCACTGATGGTTTAAAATAAATTGAGCGGCGCGTACGGCAGGTTGCAGGTATTCGATTTCTCCCAACACCGCATAGGCACGGGCCAAACCGGAAATGGTTAAACTATTCCAAGCAACAATGGCTTTGGTATCGGTTACCGGGGGAATGCGACCTTCCCAGTTGCCGGTTTTGGCTTCCTGGTTGTTGGTTGCCGGGGGAAAGGTGTCGATGGCTTCGGGATTGTGGCCGTAGCGGATACGGAATAGCTTACGTAGCGCGCTTTTGGCGGCATCGGAGAGGGGGTCGCGGGTACGGCGTTGCAGGACGTTGTGACCTTCAAAATTTCCTTGGGGAGAAACGGTGAAAGCCGACTCCAGCGCCATCATTTCTTCGCTATCGAGCAAATATTCCAAATCTTGATACTGCCAAACGTAAAATCCTCCCTCTTCCGGTTCTTCGTCGTCGGGATTGGTAAAGCTATCCGCATCCTGGGAAGCGTAAAAATAGCCTTCCGGAGCGGTCATTTCCCGACGTAACCATGCTAAAATCCCTGCCATGGCTTCTTGGAAAACCGATTCTTTGATGCCAGCACTCCACAAATTGGCCAAATATTCCAAAATCTGACCGTTGTCGTAGAGCATTTTTTCAAAGTGGGGAACTGTCCAAGTGGCATCCACAGTATAGCGGTGAAAGCCACCTGCCACGTGGTCGCAAATACCGCCAGTAGCCAAAACTATGCCGCGTTGAACAGCCGCCTGCTTGGGGTCGTGTTCTTGGGAAATCCCGGAAAACCGACTGGAACGCAGGACGTTTTCGGCGTAGGGAATCATGGGGAAGCTGTTGCCAAATCCCTCGAAACTGAGGACTTTGGTATTGACCTCGGCCCCTTTTTGCAGCAACTCCGGGGGAAATTCCTCTCCCGTACCGGGAACCACGGCGGTTTGGCGCAGGTTTTGGTAAATTTCCTGTTTGACCGACTGCAACTTGGTTTTTTCGGTATCGTAAAATCGGCGAATGGCTTGCAAAACTTGCATGAATCCCGGCATGCCAAACCGCGGTTCCACGGGAAAGTACGTACCGCCGTAGAAGGGAACCAAGTCGTCGGGGGAAAGAAAGATGTTTAGCGGCCACCCTCCCTGTCCGGTCATCATTTGCAAGGCTTGCATGTAGATGCTGTCGATATCGGGACGTTCCTCGCGGTCTACTTTGATGGGGAGGAAGTTGGCGTTCATATATTCGGCGATTTGGGGATTGGAAAAGGCTTCCCCTTCCATGACCGTACACCAGTGGCAGCTGGAATAGCCGATGGACAAAAAGATGGGTTTGTCTTCTTGACGGGCCTGGTTTAAGGCTTCATCGCACCAGTACCACCAATCAATGGGATTTTCGGCGTGTTTGCGCAAATACAGGCTTTGGGTTTCGATGAGGCGATTGGTCATGGGTAAACTCGTTATGAATACGACTTTGGTTGCCTGTAGTGTATCGCGATCGCTTGTCGGTCTGCTACGAGTCGTTTTTGTACGCCAAGGCAAACCGTTCGATGCCGGCGAGGTCGGGGAAAATTTGTACGTCGCGGTAGCTGCCTTGTTGCTGCAGCAGTTCCCGTACTGGTGATGCCTGGCCGGCCATCATTTCAAATAATAATATTCCGCCGGGATGCAAATAAGTAGGTGCGATCGCAATGAGGTGGCGAATGTAGTCCAACCCATCCTCTCCCCCATCTAAAGCGGCGTGGGGTTCGTGGTTGGCGACTTCCGGTTGCAGCGTGGGGACGATTGCCGTGGGAATGTAGGGAGGGTTGGAAACCATGCCGCTGATGCGTCCGCGATCGCTTGCCAGCGGTTGCAGCCAAGACCCCTGGTAGAAGGTAATGCGGTCTGGGGGGAGGAGATTTTTGGCGTTGGTTTGCGCGATCGCTAGCGCATTTTTATCGATTTCCGTAGCATAAATTGTTGCATTTGTCAATTCTTTTGCCAAAGCAATGGCAATGGCACCACTGCCAGTTCCCACATCCACCCAAATACCGGCAGCCAAAGGAGAATCCTGGCTGAATTTTTTTGCCAAATCCACCAAAAGTTCCGTTTCCGGTCGGGGAATTAGTACCTGGGGGGAGACTTGCAACGAAAATCCACGCCAAGGGGTGGTACCGGTAATGTACTGAACTGGCAATCGTTGGCTACAGCGTTGCTGCCAGCTTTGTTCTAGACTTTCCCAAGTAAAAGGCAAGTTGATTTGCGGCCATTCCCGAAACGACCCCAACCGCAACGTGAGTTTATCCAAACCAGCGATTTCCTGCAACAGCCAATCCACCTCGTCGGGGGAAATATCGGCGGCCACTGCCTGTTGGCGTGCTTTTTGGTACCATTGCCAAAGGTGCGATCCGGAGATGGAAAAGAGGGAGGCCATATTTCTACGATAAGTTCTGAAAACCTATAATACCATTTAAAAAAATGATTTTCTGGAATTTTTTAGTTCTTTTTTTTAGAGGGGGATTCGAGAAACGCTCCTATAAAAATCCCCATTTATATCTTGCAACTTTTTAACGGGACTTAAAAACGAACAAAAATCAATTAAGCTAAAATGTAGAGGAAATAGACATTTCACGTTGAGGTTCCTCCCATAAAGAAACAACGCCCGCAGCTATGCCCCCTTGTTTTGAGAGATGGTGCCGACGTTTCGATGATTGTTTTTCTACATCTGCTCAAAAACAGGGATTTCGGCACGATTTGT
>NZ_LNDC01000017.1 GCF_001870905.1 Geitlerinema sp. PCC 9228 | reverse complement strand
GGAAAGATAGTCAGTGTCTCCCGTAATCACATCCAGCCAATCTTTAAGAAAGATGGCTACGACTATCAAGTCAATAAAAGTCAACTATTGTCCAGTAAACAACCTATTAGGAAGTAGCAGCTGTTACCCCTTTCTTTTTCCGACCAACATGGCGATATCCCTCGCGCAAGAAACCACCATGCTGTACCCAGTTATTTGGCAACAAGACCACGTTACCCTCATCGACCAGACGCGACTGCCTACGGAATATGCGGTTGTGGAAATTCGCCGCTACGAAGATATGGCAGCAGCGATTCAAACTATGATTGTGCGCGGTGCGCCGGCCATTGGTGTGGCGGCGGCGTACGGAATGTATTTGGGCGCGCGGGATATTGATACCACCGAACGCGGTGAGTTTCTGGCGCGTTTGGATGAGGTTGCCAATGTGCTCAAAGCGACTCGCCCTACAGCGGTAAATTTGTTTTGGGCGTGCGATCGCATGTTGAAAACTGCCCGTCAAACAGTGGGCAATGTGGCTCACATCAAGCAAGTGTTGCTAGCCACCGCGCAAAGAATTAACGAAGAAGATATCGAAACTTGCAAGGCAATTGGCGATCGCGGTTTGGAAGTTTTGCCCACCATCCCCGAAAAACTGCGCCTGCTGACCCACTGCAACACCGGTTCCCTGGCTACGGCTGGCTACGGTACTGCTTTGGGTGTGGTCCGTTCTGCCTGGCAAGCCTCCCGTTTGGAACGGGTCTATGCCGACGAAACCCGCCCCCGCTTGCAAGGAGCTAAGCTTACGGCTTGGGAATGTGTACAAGAAAAAATCCCCGTCACGGTGATTTCCGACAGCATGGCTGCCCACTGTATGCAGCAAAAAATGGTAGATGCTGTGGTTGTGGGTGCCGATCGCATTGCGGCCAACGGCGATACAGCTAACAAAATTGGTACTTACAGCTTGGCTTTGGTAGCCAAAGCTCACGATATTCCCTTTTTCGTTGCCGCGCCCCTGTCTACTATTGATTTTCAGTTAGAAAATGGTACTGAAATTCCCATCGAACAGCGAGATAGCCAAGAAATTTATCGGATCGGAGATACGCAAATCTGCCCGCCTGGAGCTGAATATTACAATCCAGCTTTTGATGTGACCCCTGCCCACCTAATTGCCGCTATTATTACCGACCGTGGTGCTGTAGCTCCCACGGAACTAGCACAGCTACAAGCGCAACCAGTAAGTTAGAAGTCCAATGATGGGGGTGGACTATGCCCACCCTACTAGATTCAAGTAAGAAATTTGCTAGTTCAAGTTTTCCAACAAGATTTCTCTCGCTTTGACATATTGCGGGTCGTTTTGGGTACCAATTTGCTTGCGGTTTTCCCGAAGTTTTTCCCGTTGCTGTTCGGTGAGTTCCAATTCTATATCGGGCTGGATGCCTTCTTTGTTAATATCGCGCCCATCTGGGGTTAAATATTTCGCGATCGTGACCGCCAACCCAGCATTGTCGCCAACTTGTTGTACCGACTGCACCAACCCCTTACCAAACGTTTGAGCACCTACCAAAGTAGCGCGTTCGTTATCCTGCAAAGCACCTGCCAAAATCTCACTGGCACTGGCAGAACCGTTATCCACCAACACCACCAATGGTTCCTGGGTTAAAGCCTTGCCATTGGCTTTTTGTCGGTCCACCTTGCCGCGGCGGTTCACCGTCGAGACAATGGTGCCATCATCCAGCCACATGCGGGCAATTTCCACGCTGGAAAACAGCAAGCCTCCCGGATTGGAGCGCAAATCGAGAATATACCCTTCCACATCTTTCTCTTCCAATTCGTTAATGGCAGCTCGCATTTCTTCGGCGGCGTTGGCACTGAATTGTACCAGGCGAATATAGCCAATTTGGCGATCGGATACCTGCCGCATTTCGTGGCGTACCGGGTGAATCTCAATGCGATCGCGGGTAATGGTAAATTCCAGTTCTTTGCCATCGCGGCGAACGGTCAAACTGACTTCGCTACCAATGGGACCGCGAATTTTTTCCACCGCATCGTTGAGGTCCATCCCCTCGGTACTTTGACCGTCAATTTCCACAATGACATCTTGTGCTTGAATGCCAGCATCAAAAGCAGGCGTATCTTCAATGGGAGAAACCACCACCAATTCCTTGGTTTCTTCATCCTGGGTAATCTGAATGCCTACCCCCGTCAATTCCCCGGAAGTGTCGATTTGCATATTTTTGAACTCTTCCGGATCCATGAACCGCGTGTAGGGGTCATTCAACCGATCCAGCATCTCCCGAATGGCATCGTAAGCTTGCTCTTTATTCTCGTAGGAGCGGTTTAAATACTCTTGACGTACAGAACGCCAGTCCACCTGATTGAAGGTGGCATCTACATAGGTTTTATCGATAATTTGCCAAACTTCATCCACCAGCTCTTTGGGACTATCCTTAAAAAAAGGCTGTCCTTGAACGTGAATGCCAGCTCCAGTTAAGGTAACGGTAGCCACGGTCACTACAGTAGCACCGACTACCAGCCCACGGGTGTATATAGCCATTTGTCTAGCTCAGCTGGGAAAGACTGCATAGGAATTACGCTCGCCGATAAGCCAGAGCGAACATTACCGGACTTCTGTCCGTCGTGTTGCCGTCGTAGCCTTACCTGAAAAAAAGGGGAAATGTCCGCAACGCTAGGAGGGCGCTCCCCAAAAGTTCTTTAAAAGCGATCGCGATGGTCTGGAAACCAATCGACCGGTTGAAAAGGAACTTGAAAAATTTTTCCACCCAGGTACCGGATGTCAGGTTGCCCATGTGGCATGGATACCGGTCAGCTTCTCGATACCTAATGCGCTATCGAGCCTGGCGGGAAATGCTGACACATTCCCCCTTGAGAAAAATTCTATGCTATTAGCTTCAGAGTAACATACCTTTTCACGCTTTGGTGGCAATTCTTCCCAACGCCGCGGGCAAAAATTAGCGCCACCTCAATTTGAGGATTATACAGGGGACCATTGAGAGCGAAATCCCTATTTAAATGTACAAAAGCTTCCCGTACGATTCCGAACACTTTCCCAAAACCGGGAAAGGAAAAGCAACTGTTTTCCTTTCCCTGCAAGAACTATTGGCGCAATATTCCTTTAAGGATCGACCCAACGTCCGTCTTCTTTAATGAGATTGATTAACTCTTCCACCCCGCGTTCTTCGGGAACCCGCTTAATTTCTTCCCGACCGCGGTACAAAGCAATATAACCTGGTTGTTTGCCTACGTAGCCGTAATCGGCATCGGCCATTTCCCCAGGACCGTTGACAATACAACCCATGACGGCAATATCCAACCCAGTTAAATGGGAAGTGGCGGCGCGTACTTTTTGCAGGACCTCTTCTAAATTAAATAGGGTACGCCCACAGGAAGGACAGGCGACGTACTCTACCATGGTTTTGCGCAATCCCAGCGATTGCAAAATGCTGTAGCAAACTGGGATCTCTTTTTCGGGAGGTTCGGTTAGAGAAACGCGGATGGTATCGCCAATGCCTTCTGCTAGTAGGGTGGCAATGCCGGAGGTCGATTTGATACGTCCGTATTCGCCATCGCCGGCTTCGGTGACGCCGAGGTGTAAAGGATAGTCCATGCCCAACTCATCCATGCGTTTGGCCATGAGACGGTAGGCAGCCAGCATAACTGGCACTCGGGAGGCTTTCAGGGAGATGACCAGATTGTGGAAGTCCAGGGATTGGCAGATGCGGATAAATTCCAAAGCTGACTCTACCATCCCTTCTGGGGTATCTCCGTAGGTGAACAACATGCGTTCGGCGAGGGAACCGTGGTTGACGCCGATGCGCATAGATTTGCCCTGGTCGCGCAGGGAAACCACCAATGGTTCTAGGGTTTCTCGAATTTTGTTGCCGATTTCGTCAAATTCGGCTTGGGTATATTCGGTACGGTTGGACTTGGGTTTTTCAAAAACGTATAGTCCGGGATTGATGCGTACTTTATCTACATGTTTGGCAACCTCTAGAGCAATTTTCATGCCGTTGTGGTGAACATCTGCCACTAGAGGTACGTCTTGGTAGGTATGACGGAGTTTTTCTTTGATGCTGGCAACGGCTTTGGCATGGGCCATGCTGGGAACGGTGACCCGGACAATTTCGCTGCCCAGCTCGTGTAGTTTGCGAATGGCGGCAACGGACCCGTCGATGTCCATGGTATCTTCGTTAATCATGGATTGGACGACTACGGGATAGCCGCCACCGATGGTGACGTTGCCGACAGGGACGGGACGGGTTTTGCGTCGGTGGATCACCGTGTCGGTGAGCTGGTTGTTCTGTTCGCCGGTAGCAGTGGCGTCGTTCGATAGGGTTTGCATGGTTTATCCTGTTTGGATGCTTGCCAGATGAAAAGGTTGAGGGTGCAAAACTGTGGTTTTGCTTCTGATTTTAGGTTGCCACAAATACAAATTGTTGGGTAGGAAAGACAATCCTGCTTGTTCCCTTTTCAGGCTAGTTGCAGGTGAAAGCTCCATCCGTGCTGTTTGAATCCTAGGGATTGGTAAAATTCGTGGGCGCGATCGCGTTTTATATTGGAAGAGAGTTCCAGTTTGTAGCAACCGGCCTGTGCGCTCATTTGCAAGGCACGGCGCATAATTTCCGAACCAATGCCTTGCCGGCGGTGGCTGCTGCGAACGGTAAAGGCATCGAGAATGGCGTATTTATGAAATCCCCGGTGCATCATGGTGGGAACGAATAGAAGGCTAAAAGTGGCTACTGGTTCTTGCTGTTGGAAAACCAGATAAATGGTGTACTCTGGCAGGCTGTCAATTTGCTGGAAGATTTCTGTAGCTACAGACACCGGGAGAGGAGAGTCGCCATCCATATCTGCGTACAGATCCACCAACAGGGGCAGGTCGCTGCTGGTTGCCGGCCGCAAAGTTAGGTGCATACGCCATGAGAGAGATTGCTCTTTTTCCCTAAGCCTAGGACAAAACCAGACCGTCAATATGTGACAAAATGTAACAAAGTCGGGAAAATTGGCGGCATTGGTTTTCCCGCAGTAAGATCCATAGGTATGCTGCTATTCGGAAAAAACTCAATCGTCTTTGGTTGTAGAAAAATTGGATGTTCGATCGATCGCCATTTTACAGGGGCATATAGACACAAAATCAGGGGAATTGGCAACCAGAGTCTAACCAATTTTCTTGATAAAATGGCTTTCTGTTGTTTTGGTGGAGCCAAGCTAATTTTTAATGTGGGAGGATATGATGAGTTCGTCGCCATTTGTAGAAGCGATCGCCCAAGAGTTTGAAGAAGATGTGAATGCCATTCGGATTAAAAAACTGCTGCATTTTGTCTGCTATGGCATTTGGGAAAACAATCTCAGTAATTTGATCGAAATCCAGATGAGCGATTTAATTGTTCGTTTGATCGATGTCCATGCCGATATTGAAGAATTACAATCGGCTTTGGATAGTATTGTTTGCCGCATTAACAAAAGCGAAGAATATACAGTTATTGCCAATACCATTATTTCCAAACTCCAGCCCCTTTACGAAGCCGATACTAGAAATACGGATAACCAAAACGTTGAAGATAATTCTCAAGTCCCCCCCGTTCCCTATGCTTGGGATCCCGAAGATAGCTCCCATCAGGAACGGTTTTTTGAAATTCGCATGAAAATCATGCAACAAACCAATCCTTTGCGGGCAAAAATTTTAATTTTTTCCACCCTATACCGTCGTTTTTACGGACACGATAAGGACTGGCTGGTTGTGCGCGAAAAATCCCTCGATGAAATGCTGCGCTACCTTTCTTCCGTTTGTACAACTCCTCAAAAACTGCAAGAAAAACTATACAATACAGCCAAAAATTTAGAAAACCCGCAAGAAAATATGCAGGCGGCCAAAACCATCGTACAGGCGATGATGCCTTGCTACGAAAACGTCCCCCAACCGCAACCCACTCGCATCGATTCCACCGAAAAGACACCTCAAGACCGAGTGGTTCGCGAACAAACCGAATCCACCTTGGAAACGGCACAAGAAAGCGACAACCAAGTTGAAGGCACCTTGACTTCCACCAAACAACAAACAATAGAAACGGCAGAGAAGGCTGCTCCACAAATAGAAACCGAACCGCAAAACTCCCCTACTGCTCAAAAAGAAGAATCGGAGGACGATGGTGATGACGAAATTTCTGTTTTAGACGAAGCAACGGTAGGAATGCCTATGGTAGAAGGAAAACCATCTGCTCCTTCCCCCCAAGTTTCCCAGAGTCAAAATCACGAAGAAATTGAATCCACACAGGTTTTTACTTCTCCGCAACAAACGGGAGGCTTGGTACACCAAATTGCCGATTCATTACGAGACAAACTCGATTTAGAAGCGGAGTTGCAGGGGAAAGTAGAAGATTACGTTCGTCAAGTCATCAACGATTTAGAAACCGTTTTGCAAGATTTAGAAAGGCAGCTCGACCGAAAACTTGCCCAACAATCTGCAGAAGAGCAATTATTTTGGAAACACAAAGCATTACAAGAATTTATGGTTAAAGTTCAAAACAATACCGATCGCTTTCTCGATATTCTACAAAATATGAAAGTAGCCGACCGCCAACGTTTAAATTTACCAGAACGGCAAGAAAAAAAAACGACTTTTAACACCCAATCAACACACCTAACGAGCAAAACTTCTTCCCCAGCTACTGAAAAAAGCAAAACACCTGCAAAAGCCAACCGGCAAAAAGTGATTGCTCTGGCCCAACAGGGAAATCCCAAAGCGATCGCGGCTTTAATCGGCAAATTTTTAACCAACAAAAATATTAACATCCTCGTGGCAGTTCGTAGCGGTTGCTTGCACGTGATTTTAGAATCGACAGAAAGCTGGCATCCCAAACAACTTGTTCCGGGTTTGCGCAAGTATATTTTAGAATTAAAACTTAACCACATCGAACTGGTGAAAATACACCTGCGGGAACCAGGTGCCAAAACCGCTATATGGACGAAGGAGTTTCCCTACAAAACGGCAACCAGTTCCTAACCAACCTCCTACGATCGCACGAAAAAAAGCACGTCCAACAAGCAGGTGGTATCTCCCCCATTTCGCGATCGCCCATTGAAATTTGCCCTTAACTACCCATGAACGCCACCGAAATTGTCAACCGATACAGTGCTGGCGAAACTGCATTTTCCGGTGCCAGCCTGCGTAGTGCCAAGCTCAGCGGTGCCGATCTCATCGGTGTCGACTTAAGCCAAGCCGACCTACAGGCCGTTGCCTTTGTTTTAGCCTACTTAAGTCGAGCCAACCTGCAACGAGCCAATTTAGCTCAAGCACGTTTGAGCGGCGTGAATCTGAACCAAGCCAACCTGCAAGGGGCCAATCTCACCGATGCCGACCTTCACGGTGCCACCCTGCAAAGTGCCGATTTACGCCAAGCCAACTGTACCCTGGCTAACTTCACCGATGCCAACCTCAGCTACGCCGATTTGCGCAATAGCAACTTCAGCGGTGCTTGTTTGGCAGGTGCTTGCCTGCGGGGTGCCAACTTACGCTACGAACGGCGGGTATACGACCCCATCAACCTTCAAGGTGCTGACTTGCAGGGGGTAGACTTGTTGGGGGTGAATCTCAACGGTGCCAATTTGAGCAAAGCTGACTTACGGGGTGCCAACCTTGCGGAATGCAGCTTGCGCGGTGCGGATTTGCGCGGTACCAAACTGTGCAGCGCCAATCTCAACGGTGCTATTTTCATGGATGCCAAACTCACCGATGCCAACCTCAGCTACGCAGTGATTCGGGATGGTTTGTTCGACCGCGCTGCTTTGGTTGGTGCCGACCTAACGGGAGCCTATTTGTGCGGCGCGCGTTTTCCCGATGCAAAACTCGACCGCGCCATCTTACGAGAAGCCAATGTCAGCCAAGCCAACCTGACCCGTTCCAATCTATCGCGGGTGGATTTGAGCTATGCCAACCTGAAAGGGGCCATGTTGGTGGAAGTCTTTTTTGCCAAAACCGACCTTAGCCACGCCGATTTGTCGGAAGCCAATTTATTTCAAGCGGATCTGAGCATGGCAAATTTAACGGCTACGAAATTGCACCGTGCCACCATGCCAGATGGTACGTTTCACGATTGAGCTGGCCATCCCAAGCGGGTTGGTTGTTGGTAAATGCGGCGCAGGGTATTGAGATCCCGTTGGGAAATGGGGGCAGGCTTTTGCACTTGGGAGAAATACATGGTGTCGGTTTCGATCGGACTGTGACCCCAAATTCCCAAGGCATGTCCCAGTTCGTGGCGAATGGTGGCGCGCAGGTAGCTGGGTGCTTGATGGGGATTGAGGAAAATATCACAGCGATGGGAAAGAATGGGAGGGTCTGCGGTGGATTTTAGATCGAGTTCGTATTGTACTTGACCGGCTCTGGCGCGGACCAACCTTCCTTGTTCGTCCAACTCTAGTGGCGGACGGCGGTTCCAAATGCGGATGTCGGCGTTTTCTGCACGTTCGGCAAGTGTGAGGGGGAAATAAGCTTGCCAATCGGCAATGGCGGCGCGTACGGCTTGCTGCCAAGGGCGATCGCTGGTTTCAGTGGCGCTGGCAGCGACGTATATGCTTACGGGAAATTGCGACCAAATTAAATATCCGACCTTGGTTGTCTGGATTTTGTCGAAGTAATCACCGGCACTATTGGAAGATGCGATCGCGGCCAGGTGGCTGGGTAGGGGATGCGATCGCAAGGGAAATTGAGTTATTTGCGCTGGGTGATGTTGCAGCGAGCGATCGCTGAGGGATTGCGAAGCACCAGAGCTTCCCCACCACGCGATCGCCAGCATGGAGGCCAGCATTCCCGCTACCAATCGCTGCCATGATTTGCGCATCTCGGCAAAGGTGGTTTACTACAGCCAGCCAGCACTTAAAATTGTGGTCGTTCCCATGAAAATCAGGGTCAACAACCAAGTAACCCGGTTGAGGGTTTTTTCCGCACTTTTGGAACTGGTAAACAATTCTGCCTGACCGCCAATACCAGCGATGCCATCTCCTTTGGGACTGTGCAACATCACCAACACAATTAAGCCAATGGCAGAAAGAGCCCAGACAATTCTAACCAACTGAAAAACCGTCATGAAAACCTCCGTTGCATCTTACGAACCCACTGCCGCCAGTTGGGACCGAAACAATCGGCTACGATACGACAGTTTGCTTTTCCACTTTATCGCGTCTTGGCTGGGATGTCTCGTAGAAACCCTCCGTACTACAACCCCAGGCTGACTGGCGTCCGATTGCTGCGCAGGTTTACCGCTGCCGGGGCAATCATGGAACGTCCGGTCATTTCCTGCGGTTGCGGCAGTTGCAAGATATCCAAAATGGTAGGTGCAATATCCGCCAAGCGTCCATCTTCCCGTAGGGTCACATTGCCGCCGTGACCGGGAATTTTGGCGCGTTCGCCTTCCACCAAAATGAAGGGCACCAAATTGGTGGTATGGGCCGTCCAAACATTGCCGGCTTCGTCTAACATACATTCAGCATTGCCGTGGTCGGCGGTGACCAGGGCGGTACCGCCAGCTTGGCTAATGCTTTGTAATAGGCGTCCCAAACATTCATCGACGGTTTCAATGGCTTGGACCGCAGCTTCCATGTTTCCTGTATGTCCCACCATATCGGGGTTGGCGTAGTTGATGACCACAAACGAGTAAATGCCTTTTTCAATGGCGGCGATCGCGGTATCGGTCACAGCGCGGGCCGACATTTGCGGTTCCCGGTCGTAGGTGGGCACCATGGGAGATGGGATCAGTTCTCGGTCTTCTCCTGGGAAGGGTTTTTCGTTGCCCCCGTTGAAGAAATAGGTCACGTGGGCATATTTTTCGGTTTCTGCAGTGCGGAACTGCTTTAAGCCGTGGTTGGCAATGACTTCCCCAAGCAAATTGGTGAGGTTCTGCGGTGGAAAAGCAACCAAAACCGGTAGGGTGGCGTCGTATTGGGTGAAGGTGACAAAGGTAAGATCGGCAAGGCGATCGCGCTCGAATCCGTCAAAATTGGGCACCACAAAAGCTTGTGTTAGCTGGCGCGCCCGGTCGGGACGGAAGTTGAAGAAAATTACGCTGTCTCCAGCTTCTACTGCCCCGGGGGCCACCCGTCGGGGAAGGACAAACTCATCGGTAATGCCCTCGGCATAAGAGTCTTGCAGGATTTGTTCTGCAGAGCGACCGTCGCCATTGCCTTCTGTCACCATGACGTTGTAGGCTTTCTCGGTGCGATCCCAACGGCGATCGCGGTCCATGGCATAATACCGGCCGCTGATGGTTGCAATACGGCCCAAACCAACCTGCTGCAAGCAATTTTCGATTTGGCGCATGGCTTCCACACCATCGTTGGGATTGGTGTCTCGACCATCGGTGATGGCATGGATGCAAACCTCTTCCACGCCTTTAGCTTTGGCCATTTCCACCAATCCCACCAGGTGGTTGAGGTGGGAATGAACGCCACCTTCGGAACACAATCCCACCAGATGCAGTTTTTGGTGGTTGCTTTGGGCATTCTGGCAAGCTTGGTTGAGGACTAAATTTTCCTGAATGCTGCCGTCTTCCACCGCGTCGGAAATCCGTACCAGTTCTTGAGGAACCACGCGACCGGCACCGAGATTGAGGTGACCGACCTCGGAATTGCCCATCTGCCCTTCTGGCAGACCTACATCTTTGCCAGAGGTACGAATCAAGGTGTTGGGATAGCTGGCGCACAGACTGTCCATCACTGGGGTTTTGGCTTGGGCGATCGCATTGCCCTCTGGCGTTTCTCTATAACCCCATCCGTCTAAAATCACCAGAACTGCGGGAGATATAGATTGCTGGTTCATATATATCTTCCTAATTGCTGAAAAAGTACGATATTGACCTTTTAGTCAGAAACAACAAGGTCCCCATTCAGAGAAAAATTAAGTAAAAATACCTGGCTATGCAAGTATTGGGTAATGGTATAGTGATAGGTTGGCAAAATTATGGGGGAAAAATCCCTGATTGGGGCATTCATTTGGTTTTTAATGTTACACCACGATGCAAGCTCTGAGAAAATAGATAATCATGCCAAATTTTGCCCTTATTTGGGACCGTGTGGCGAGAGCATCCGGCAACATTCAGCGTGCTTCTTGGTGCAGATGCGGCCTTGTCAACAGGCGCAGTATCCGATTTTTTTTCAATCGATCCCTGCCAGCGGTTTGTGAAAACCTTCAAGTAAAACTTTCGGTAGCTTGGAATCCCCGTCGCTTTAGCGCGGGGAGGAAAAGCGCCTCGTGGGGCTTTAGCCCCATT
>NZ_LNDC01000016.1 GCF_001870905.1 Geitlerinema sp. PCC 9228 | reverse complement strand
GGAGTCTGCTACGAGACCAAGGCTGGACTAACCGAACGCAATCGACACGAATGTCAATTTTTGTCCAGTGATTGGGTTAGTCAACTATTCAGGTTCGTCTTCGCTCAGATCGTCTTCTTCAGAGAAATCCTCCTCACCATCAGAGGTAGCATCTTCCGTACCTACTGGGGATTCGGAACCATCAAAACTTGCCCCGAGCGAAGTCACCGAATCTGCCGCATCTTCCGAGGTCGCCTCATCGCCAGTTTCTTCACCAACCAGGGTGTTGCCCATCATTTCAGGCACATCTTCCCAGCTACTTTCCACCAAACCTGTCCCTAGCGAGGTCGCGGGGTCTGTATCATCTCCAGCAGAATCTGCCTCGTTAGTCCCCTGAGTGCCCGGCGAATCTGCAGAAGTCGATGGGGAATTCTCCGCTGCTTCCGAGTTGGCCGCCACATCACCATCGGTACTGATGAGTTCCTCAGCAGGAATCGAGCTACTTGCCCCGAGGGAAGTCGATTCCTCATCCGCCACCGTTTCCGCTTCAGATTCAGCAGCAGGCGCTTCTGTCTCCCTTGTAGCATCCTCCGCAACAGCATCCGGTGTTTCTAGCGCCGACTCAGTGGATTGTGCCTTCTGGTGGGGTTCCACCTCCTCTTCCAGACGGTCCAACCCGTAAGTACGCGCCGTGCGATCGTCCAGCAGAGACTCGGTACTGCCATCGCCAACCGTAGTATTTGCATCCGTCCCCTCGCCATTGGGAAGGTCTTCCGGACTGGGACGGAATGCCTCCTCGTAAGCATTGAAGCCAGTACCAGCGGGAATCAAACGCCCAATGATCACATTTTCCTTCAGACCGCGCAGCCAATCCGATTTGCCTTCGATCGCTGCCTCGGTGAGGACCCGCGTCGTTTCCTGGAACGAAGCCGCCGAGATAAAGCTGTCGGTATTCAAAGAAGCCTTGGTAATCCCCAGCAGAACAGGGGTATATTCCGCCGGTGCCCCACCAGTAATCGACATAGCCGTATTGATTTGCTCGATTTGCCGCAAGTCAATCAGCTCCCCAGGCAGCATCGTACTATCGCCACCATCGGTAATGCGGACCTTGGAAGTCATCTGCCGCACAATTACCTCAATATGCTTGTCGGAGATATCAATGCCCTGGGACTGGTACACCGACTGCACCTCGTTGACTAAGAACTTCTGCACTTCCTCAAATGCTTTCAGGGAAGCTTCGTAGGTACCAATTTGCTCGCGGTAGTATTCAAAGAAGATATCCAGAATCTCGTGGGGATTGCTGGGACCATCCGTAAGCGGCGTACCAATATTGACGCGCTGTCCCTCGCTCACCAGCACGCTTTGTCCCTGGCTGGCAGGATATTCCGCGATCGCCCCATCATCTTCAATTACCTTAATAGTCGCCGACTCCTCAAACATTTCCACCTGTACCATGCCAGCACGTTTGGCAAGCACGCAGGCTTCCTTAGGTTTGCGAGCCTCTAGCAATTCCTCAATCCGGGGCAAACCTTGAATAATATCGCCGGTCTTGGCACGCTCGAAAATCAGCAGCACCATAGCATCCCCACGCTGGACCAGGGAACCTTCATCCACAAACAGCGTTGCCCCAGTAGAAACGCGATAGGGACGTGCCGTGCGCAGGACCAGCTTCCCTGGCGAAGACCGAATCACCTGACCCGACTCTTCCAAGGAAACTCCAGGTGCCACCTCCGTTCCAGCAACTAATAGGTCCCCTTCTTCATAGGAGTTGACCTGTGCTGCCATCTCTGGCGAAAACTCTACATTGAATAAGTCCGCATCCCGGACCACCAAAACCCGCCGGATGGCTTCGGCACCTTCGCGAATACCGCGGACCTCTCCGGACTCTTTACACAGAATCCGCGTACAAGCCACAACAGCACCTGCTGGAATGATGGTACCGTCTTCCACCATCAACTCCGTTTGCAAGTGCCCGTGCATCTCCATCGCTAGAATATCCCGGCGAATGACCAGCGATTCTAGAATCACCAACTGCAAGCGCTGCACATCCGGGTCGTGTTGGTCGGGAACCAACTCAATATCTGCAGCCAGTTGCGGTGCCGCTTCGCCAATTTCCAGCACCAGCTGGGTGCGCACCAATTCTACCCCTTCTACAGACTTAATGCGATCGCCATCCTTAAAAGGAATCCGCTGTACCGCCTTCAGCTGCAAATTGCCAATCGTAGACGTTTCTGACGTTTCCGCCGAACTTTCCAGCGTTTCCTGTTGGGGCACCTGGGGTTCGTCCGCCACCGGGAACTCTTGCACCGTACGCAGCAACACAGCCATCCCCTCTGGAGTAGCTACGCTTTCCACGTAGGTCAGCCGGTCCGAGGTCCCCAAACCAGGAATTTCCTGTCCCGGATGCACCAACACACCTTCTTCACCGAAGCGGTCGTCAATGGGTTCGTCCACCAGCTGCACCTCACCAGGCTTGATGACAATCTCCCGCAGGATGTCGTTTTTCTGGACCACATCCACAACACCAGCAGTCTGGCAGAATACATCCTTGACAATTTCCGTGCCGGCTTCCACGTACTGGCCGCTTTCCACCAGTAGCAAGGAGATGTCTTTGTTCACCTCGTGGCTTTCTTCCGGAATCCACAGCAGAGTACCGCCCTTTTTGACCTCATAGCCTTGTTTGGCTTTGCCCTTTTTGTCAACCTCGATACCACCGTATTTGATCGTACCGCCGGTTGCCGTGTGGTAGCGCTCGTCCATCAACTCCGCCACCACCTGACCGTTTTGCACCTTGGTCCCCGGCGTTGCCTTCAGGGAGAACTCTTGCCCGGAAGCAGAACGCAACAAGTGGCGATCGCTGGTGCCCGTAGACTGGGTATGTACCTCAGCATGGTTGAGAATCACACTAGCAGTGATAATTTCCACTTCCCGCGGCGTCTTTTCCTCCGCAGCCGCAGCTGCACTCAGCGCCGGAACCTCACCAGCACCAGACTCCATTTCCCCCTCAAAACTGGATTGGGCATGTGGTTGGGAAGGAGAAGTTTCCGCCGGCAAACGCACAATCCCGCCGTGCTCGCTCACCACCTTGGTTTCCGCCAGCACGCTGCCAATTTCCACGCGATCGCTATTTTTCACCGTCGGTTCCGCCCCAGGCGGCAAATTGTACACCTCCCCAGACAGAACCCAAACCAAACCACCACGTTGGGCGCTGCGGGTAATATTGCCCTGACGGTCAGTCTTCTCCTCCTGGACAATGCCTTGGAACTGCACCTCCCCAGCCAAATCGCTGGACACTTCCTTCGTCGCCTTCTCCACACTGCGGCGACTGCGACCAGCCAAAGGCACCTCAGCCACCACATCGCCAGTATTTACCTCCGTACCCGGTGCCACCATAATCGTAGTGCCCTGGGTGATGCTGTGGGTTTCCACCTGCTCGTTGCCCACCGATTGGGTTTGCCCCTCATCCTGGGATGGGACAGACCCCTCTACAGGACAAAGCAACTCGAGTTTTCCTGGCGATACCTTATGTACCCAGCCAGACTTTCCTTCCTCCAGAACTACCCCCGGTGCAATCTCAGTTCCCTCTTCCAACCACTGGTTTTGTTGGTTGCCATCAATATTGCACCTCAGGTGAGACGCAAACTCTACCGTATAGAGCCTGGTAGCGACCGACCTCGACATCGGCACCAACTGAATTTCACCATTTTGTTCCGCCTGGTACGCCTGGTCCCCGTGGCGGGTGCGGAACGGACGAGTGCGCAGATTGTAACGAACCGTGCAAGGTCCTTTTGCCTTAACCTGGTTCGCCACTTCCCCAGTAAATACGCCCCCCGTGTGGAACGTACGCATCGTCAGCTGGGTACCCGGTTCGCCAATCGACTGCGCCGCAATAATGCCAATAGCTTCTCCCAAATCCACCAGGCGTCCGTGTGCCAAACTCCAACCGTAGCACTTCTGACAAACCGAACGACCGGCCTCGCAAGTCAGCGGCGATCGTACCACAGCAGACTCTAACCCAGCATTGACAATGCGATCGGCCAGTTCCTCATCAATCTCCGCATTGCGATCGGCAATCAACTCACCCGTATCTGGATGGTACACCGGTTCCGCCAGCAACCGTCCCAGCAACCGGTCCTTCAGAGGAATCGTAATCTTATCCCCAGAACGCGCCGGTGCCATCTCAATCCCACGTACCGTACCGCAGTCAGGCTCCCGCAGAATCACATCCTGGGACACATCCACCAGACGGCGCGTCAAATAGCCCGAATCCGCCGTCCGCAGCGCCGTATCCACCAAACCCTTCCGGGCACCATACGAAGAAATAATATACTCAGTTACCGTCAGCCCTTCCCGGAAATTCGTCTTAATAGGCAAATCAATAATTTCCCCATTGGGATCCGCCATCAAACCGCGCATCCCCACCAACTGCCGTACCTGGCTCATATTTCCGCGCGCACCAGAAAAAGCCATCATATAGACAGAATTCAGCGGGTCGCGGCTATTGAAATTGCGGACCACCTCATCCTTGAGCGCTTCCGACGTACCATTCCACGTATCGATCACCTTCTGGAAGCGCTCCACCTCCGTAATTTCGCCCCGGGAGTAGCGCAGCTCCGTCTTATTAATCTCCTGCTCCGCCTCATCCAGCATCTGACGCTTCACCGGCGGCACCTGCAAATCATCCACACTAATAGACACCCCAGCCTTAGTAGCATAGCGAAAACCCAAATCCTTCAACTCATCCGCCATCGCCGACGTACGAGCCGTCCCGTGATTGATAAACGCCCATACCATCAGCTTCTTCAATTGTTTTTTATCGAGAATGCGATTGTAAAAAATTGTTTTTTTTGTCTTACTCATAGCTGTTTTTCCTTACTTTTAGTGAGGGAATACTCCGGAACACCTTTGTAGGGGTACCCCCCCGCTGGGGGTCCCCTTCGTAGGGGCACTTCACCAAGCGCCCCCCTCCAGGGCAAGCTGGTTAGATACTTTGCAAAGCATCGTGAATCGTTAGATTGAGAATAATGCGACCAATGGTCGTGCGAATGTACTGGGAAATCAAACCGCCCTCGCTATCTTCGCGAACGCGACGCCACTTATAAAGCTTCGTCACCGTACCATCATCTTGTTTGTATACCTCTATCGGTTCGTTGTCCTCCTCAGCCGTTTCCACTTCACCGTCGTAACGCACCCAAACATAAGCATGCAATCCCACAATTCCTTGTTCGTAAGCCGCCACCGCATCGCGCATATTGGCAAAATAGCGATCGCCCCCCTTATTATCCCGGGGATTTTCCGCCGTCAAATAATAGCACCCCAACACCATATCCTGAGAAGGCGCACAAATCGGATTCCCCGTCGCCGGCGACAGAATATTATTAGAAGCCAGCATCAGCAAACGCGCCTCCGCCTGCGCCTCCAGCGACAAAGGCACGTGCACCGCCATTTGGTCGCCATCAAAATCCGCATTAAACGCCGGACACACCAGCGGGTGCAACTGAATCGCCCGTCCCTCTACCAAAATCGGTTCAAACGCCTGAATTCCCAAACGGTGCAGCGTCGGTGCCCGGTTGAGTAGCACCGGATGCCCCTCAATCACCTCCTCCAAAACATCCCAAACTGCACCATCACCCCGTTGAATCAGCTTCTTCGCCGCCTTAATATTATTCACCACATTCTGGCGAATCAAGCGATTAATCACAAAAGGCTGGAACAACTCAATCGCCATTTCCCGGGGCAAACCGCACTGGTGCATCTTCAGCTTCGGACCGACCACAATCACACTCCGACCCGAATAATCCACCCGTTTGCCCAGCAAATTCTGCCGAAAGCGTCCCTGCTTGCCCTCAATAATATCCGACAGCGACTTCAAAGGACGGTTATTCGCACCCACCACCGTCCGACCGCGCCGACCATTATCAATCAGCGCATCCACCGCCTCTTGCAGCATCCGCTTCTCATTGCGAATAATAATCTCCGGTGCCAAAATCTCCTGCAACCGCGCCAAACGATTGTTGCGATTAATCACCCGGCGGTACAAATCATTCAAATCCGAAGTCGCAAAACGACCCCCATCAAGCTGCACCATCGGGCGCAAATCTGGCGGAATCACCGGAATATACGTCAGCACCATCCACTCCGGCTTCGACCCAGTTCCCACAAACTGGTCCACAATCCGCAACCGCTTAATCAACTTCGCCCGCTTCTGCCCCTTACTAACCGCAATATTCTGGCGCAGCTCCTCAGCAGTCTCCTCCAAATTCAAATCCATCAACAACCGCTGCAGCGCCTCAGCGCCAATGCCCACCTCCACATCTTCCAACGTACTATCTTCCGCATACAGCTCATCTTCAATCTCCATCCACTGCTCCTCCGTAAGCAGCTGCTTGTAATGAAGATTATCCGCATTGCCGGGATTGAGCACCACATACGCATTAAAATAAACAACTTGCTCCACATCCCGCAAAGGCATATCCAACAAAATCGAGATATAGCTGGGAATCCCCTTGAGGTACCAAACATGCACCACAGGAGCCGCCAACTTAATATACCCCATACGGTGGCGGCGCACCCGCGACTCAGTCACCTCCACCCCGCAACGCTCGCAAACAATCCCGCGATGGCGCACCCGTTTGTACTTACCACAATGGCACTCCCAATCCTTCGCCGGACCAAAAATCCGCTCGCAAAAGAGGCCGTCCATTTCCGGTTTGAGAGTGCGGTAGTTAATCGTTTCCGGTTTGGTCACCTCACCGACAACCTGACCGTTGGGTAAGCTGCGCTCTCCCCACTCGCGAATTCGTTCTGGAGAAGCCAAACCAATTTTGACGTAATCAAAGCGTTGCTCTAACTTAGCCATAATGGATATTGTCCTTTGGTCCTTCCTCTGGTGTTCGTATGCTTACCCCGAGCGAAGTCGAGGATTGTATCGGAAAATTTTCCAAAAGGGAGATAGGCACCAAGGACTACCCCTGGTGAAAGAAACCTATCTCCCCTCCCTAGAAAGCGCCTCACAAAACGCCCTGGAACACTTCACGAAGCGTCGGGCGCTCACGCGTTGCGCCCCTACTGCTGTTCGCGGATTTCCTCCAAAGCTGCTTGGGAAATTTCAATAGTTGGCTGTCGGGGTGCTTTTTCCGCCATCAGGTCTACCTCCACATCGCGGCTTTCGCCCTCTTCATTGGTTTCCACCTTATGCACAGAAACATCCAGACCCAGCGACTGCAGCTCCCGCATCAGCACCTTAAAGGATTCTGGCGTACCCGGCCGGGGAATCGGCTGTCCTTTAACCACAGCATTGAGAGCTTCGTTGCGACCTTGCATATCGTCGGACTTGACCGTGAGCAGCTCTTGCAACGTATAGGAGGCACCAAAAGCTTCCAACGCCCAAACCTCCATTTCGCCGAAACGCTGACCCCCTTGCTGTGCCTTACCACCGAGGGGTTGTTGCGTAACCAGAGAATAAGGACCGGTAGAGCGAGCGTGGATTTTGTCGTCTACCAGGTGGACCAGCTTCAACATGTAGGCAATACCAACAGTAACCGGACGGTCGAAGGGTTCGCCAGTGCGTCCGTCGTAAACAGTTACCTTGCCGGGATTGTCCTGGTCAAACACCCAATCGTGCCCAGTTGTTTCCCGAGCTTCCTGAAGCTTGGCGTGGACACTTTCCCGGGACATTTCGCTACCATGCATCTCGTCAAAGGGAATCAGCTTGTAGCGCTCGTCCAGGAGGTAACCACCCCATCCCAACAGGCATTCAAAGATTTGTCCCACATTCATCCGGGAAGGCACGCCCAGAGGATTGAGGACAATATCGGCAGGGGTGCCGTCGGGGAGGTACGGCATATCTTCAATGGGCAAAATCCGGGAGATAATGCCCTTATTGCCGTGGCGTCCTGCCATTTTGTCCCCAACTTGAATTTTGCGCTTCTGGGCCACGTAGACGCGCACCACCATATTCGCTCCTGGGGGCAGTTCGTCTCCTTGTTCGCGGGTAAAGACACGTACGTCTACCACGCGACCCCGTTCGCCGTTGGGAACCCGCAGGGAGTTATCTCGCACGTCCCGCGCTTTTTCACCGAAAATGGCCCGTAGGAGTTTTTCTTCGGGAGGTTGGTCGGATTCGCCTTTGGGGGTTACTTTGCCCACCAGAATATCGCCGGATTCCACCCAAGCACCGATGCGAATGATGCCACTTTCATCTAGGTTGCTGAGGGCATCTTCCCCCACGTTGGGAATTTCCCGGGTGATTTCTTCGGGTCCCAGTTTGGTGGCGCGAGCTTCAATTTCGTATTTTTCAATGTGAATGGAGGTGTACACGTCGTCGTGTACCAACCGCTCGCTGATGAGAATGGCGTCTTCGTAGTTGTAGCCTTCCCAAGGCATGTACACCACCAGGATGTTATGTCCCAGGGCCAGTTCCCCACCTTCAGTAGCGGAACCGTCTGCCAGAATTTGTCCCGGAACTACCCGTTCTCCTTCCTGTACAATGGGACGCTGGTTCAAGCAGGTGTCTTGGTTGGAACGCTGATATTTTTGCAGAACGTAGGTTTGCTGCTGTCCGTCATCGGCACGGATGGTTACATGGGTGGCATCCACATAGGAAACCACGCCTTCCAGTTGAGAGACCACAACCATGCCCGAATCGCGCGCTGCTTGGGCTTCCAATCCGGTACCGACCAAAGGACGTTCCGGGCAAAGCAGGGGCACAGCTTGCCGCTGCATGTTGGAACCCATCAAAGCCCGGTTGGCGTCGTCGTGTTCCAGGAAAGGAATCAAAGAGGTAGCGACGGAGATAACTTGGACGGGAGAAATAGCTAGGTAGTCTACTTGGTCGGGGGTGGTAGTGGTGAAATCTTGACGGTAGCGGACGGCGACGGTGTCTCCCAAGATATAGCCGTTTTCGTCTACGGGAATGTCCCCTGGTGCTACCCGCACGTCGTCTTCTTCATCGGCGGTCATGAAGATGGGAGGACCGTCTTGCAAGACCCGTCCGTTTTCTACGGGGTAGAAGGGCGTTTCCAAAAAGCCATATTCATTGACCCGGGCGTGGGTAGCGAGGGAGGCAATCAACCCGGCGTTGGGCCCTTCTGGGGTTTCGATGGGGCAAATCCGTCCGTAGTGGGAAGGATGGATGTCCCGTACGGCAAAACCAGCCCGTTCCCTGGTCAAACCGCCTGGTCCCAAAGCTGACAAGCGCCGTTTATGGGTTAGCTCGGCTAGGGGGTTGGTCTGATCCATGAATTGGCTGAGCTGAGAAGACCCAAAGAATTCTTTAATGGCGGCGACCAAGGGTTTGGGATTAACTAGGGAAGCTGGGGTCAGGTTGTCAGATTCGGAAACGGTCATGCGTTCGCGAATGATACGTTCCAATCGGTTTAGCCCTACCCGCACCTGGTTTTGCAGGAGTTCGCCGACGCTGCGTACCCGGCGGTTGCCCAAGTGGTCGATGTCATCGGTGGCACCGATGTCATATTCCAGGTTGATGAGGTAGTCAACGGCGGCCAGAATATCTTCTGGTGTTAGCACCCGAACTTGGTCGGGAACGTTGACCCGCAGTTTGCGGTTGAGCTTGTAACGCCCTACTTTGCCCAAATCGTAGCGTTTGGGATCGAGAAAACGCGATTCTAATAGTTGCGAACCGCCAGCAACGGTGGGGGGTTCGCCCGGACGCAGTTTCCGGTACAGTTCCATGAGGGCTTCTTCTTCACTGAATTGCCCTTCGCGGTCGAGGGTTTTTTGGAAGTATTCGGGATGGCGTAGGGAGTCGAAGATTTCGCTGTCGCTCAGTCCTAGGGCTTTCAGCAGGATTTGGGCGCTGAGTTTGCGGGTTTTATCGATACGCACCCAAACCAGGTCGTTTTTGTCGGTTTCGATTTTGAGCCAAGCGCCGCGGTTAGGAATAATAGAAGCGTTGAAGGTGCGCCGACCGTTTTTGTCGATGTCTGATTTGTAGTAGACGCCGGGAGAGCGTACGATTTGGTTGACGATGACCCGCTCGGCACCGTTGATGATGAAGGTTCCCCGTTCGGTCATTAAGGGCAGGTCGCCGATGAAGACTTCCTGTTCTTTGATTTCGCCGGTTTCTTTGTTGACCAAACGGGTGGGAACGTACATTTGGACGGCGTAGGTACTATCCCGACGTTTGGCTTCGTCTACCCCGTATTTGGGTTCTTTGAGTTTGTAGTCGGCGGCTAGAAAGTGGAGTTCTAGTTTGCCTGTATAGTCGGTAATGGGGGAAAAACTGCTCAGTTCCTCAATCAGACCGTCTTGGAGAAACCAACGAAAGCTCGCCCGTTGAATTTCTACCAAATCGGGTAGGGTAAAAGAAGGTGCGGAAATAGAGTTATTGGTCATGATATCGGATTGGCTGGTTGTCAGTGGTCAAAGCTGTTTTTGCTGGACGGGAAAGCAACCCGGGGCAATGGATTGGTGTGGAGAAGGCAACCAGGAGAAGCCGTTGCTGCCAGGCGTGCGGTTACCCCGTTGTTACTGGCTGTTGCAGAGCAAAAAGCCGATGGGCGTTTTCTACGGTTTGCTGGCAGATGGCTTCTACAGATTCGTGCCGGAGGGAGGCTACTTGTTCGGCTACGTGTTTGACAAGCGCTGGTTCGTTGCGCTTTCCTCGTTTGGGCGTAGGTGCTAAAAAAGGACAATCGGTTTCCACCAGCAGTCGGTGCCCGGGAACCATTTTGGCCGATGCTTGTACGGAGTTGGCATTTTTGAATGTAACAATACCGCTGAAACTGATGTAAAAGCCCAAATCCAAAAACCACTGGGTTTCGGTGGGATCGCCGCCCCAACAGTGCATGACGCCCCGTACCGCTCCGCGACGCTCGATAAAGTTTTCTAAGACTTCTTTGGCGGTGGTGGCAGCGTCGCGACAGTGAATAATAACCGGTAAATCTAGCTGTTGGGCTACCTCTAATTGGGCTTCAAAGGAGGCAATTTGCGCTTGTTGGTTTTCAGCTTTGTAAAAATCTAAACCGGTTTCTCCAATGGCAACAACTTTGCTATCTGAGTGGGCTAGCTGCTGAATGCGTTGTTGTACTTTTTGGATGGCTTCGCTAGTACCGGAAGCGTCTGCATATTTATGTACGTCTAGGGGATGCAAGCCTACAGCGAAGAAAAGTTCGGGGAATTGCCGGGATAAAGCTTGAATTTGCCCGAATTCTTCTGGGTCTACCATGGAATGGACGAGGTGGGAAATGCCAGCTTCCCGCCATCGCTGGCATACTTCCTCTAAATCGGGTTGGAACACATCGAAGTTGATGTGTACGTGGGTATCGACGAGTTGCATTGATATTTGGGGGTGACGATGCCGTAGGTCACTAGTTGGTTTTGGGGGTTGACAAGACTTTTCCTAATTTGTTGGAGCAGGGATAGGAAATAGGAAAAGGGAAAACTGCTACCGAGCAATTGGTTGGCACCAGCTAGGCATGAGGACCTACCGGCACCAATTCCATCACCCACTTTTGCTGCTTCTTGGCAGGAAACAGCAATACCAAACCAATTGAAATCGGACATCCTGGTGCGGGATTTGGGTCCCTGGGCACCAACCAAGCAGCCGGCAGCTTTGCCATGATATCTTTCCTTAGCCGTGCTTACCAATCCGGTCGGGCAAGCGTGGGCACAATTTGGTTGCTAGCTTGCCTGCGACTCAGCCTTGTGCATGGCTTTGGCGAGGCGAGATTTTTTTCGGGCACCATTGTTGGCATGGAGAACGCCTCGTTTTACGGCCTTATCGATTTTGCTGTACGCTACTTTCATGTTTTCCCGAACTGCTTGTTCTTTCTCGGCATTGGGGTTTTGAGCGTACTCTTCGATGGCTGCCAAGGATCTTTTGATCAGGGTTTTGACAGCTGATTTGTAAGATTTGTTGCGCAACCGGTTGCGCTCGCTAACTCTAATCCGCTTGACGGCTGATTTAATATTTGCCACAGCTCGTTCCTAAGAAAACTACCTAACCTACGACAGAACCAAACCGAATGACAGTCTCCTACCTGGCTATGGGGGGCGAAGCTAGGAAACTGACAGGTTTTTGTTACGACCCGACATGGGTGTATGGGCAACCAACCATTTGGAGATTGCCCGTTGAAGTGCGATTGGCTGGCGTGCTGGCTAGCTCGATTGAGAGACGATCGGTTCGTTCTCTTTGCCGCCACTTCCAGGCACGCGCGCCAATTTTTGCCTTAACCCGAAACCTCCCGAGCAGGATGGCTTCTCCCAAACCAATGGTGGGGTGGGTAAGGCACCTAGATGATGTTTCTTCTATAGAGTCTTTTATTGTACCACAAGAAAGGCACCAGTTATAATAAATGTCTAAGTAGGGACGATTATGCCCACTTAATATGGGCCATGGCAACCCTGGATTTATAAATATAGCATTAAAAGTGTTAAAATGGCGATTCCTTCTTAAAATCTAGGTTAAGCTATAAAAGATGGGGCAAACCCGACCAACGCATTTCGTAGTTGACGCCTATCTTGGCTCGATTGAAGGTGGCAATGGATGTGCCGGTAGCCATCTGTTGCCCTACTCGTTATGCCCATTTCTAGAGGAGCGAGGGGCTGCCAAACAATCTGGTTTTCACAATCAAAATGCCATTATAAATATGGTTAATGATGTCCGGGTGGGTGGTCCCCGTGCTTGCTGAAGGGTGGCATGCAGCTCGCTAGAGGAGAATCTGTTTACAAAGGGAGCTAGCAAGAAGGCTGGTTGGCTCTGTAAGGGGTTCCGAAAGCGGGCGTCCCACCGTGGGAACATGCAAAAATTGATTTGATTTCCCTCTTTTGGTAGGGGGAACTTGCTTGTACAGGGAAAGGTTGGCTGGGAGAGGTCCCAAAGCTGTTTGACCCTGCCCTGAAAGCGAGTATCTCCGTCTCTGTGAGGCGGTAAAGTGTCCAGGCGATTTCGATCGCTTCGTCGTTTTCCTCGACAATTGCGATTCCATGCTGCGAATCATAAACACTTGGAGCGAGGCTACCGCAGAATTGCGGCGCATCTGTCAGCGCACGGATAATGAAGATACCCTACAAGAAGAGGGGAAAGTGCGCCAAGTTCTACAGGCAGTGAAGCAAGAAGGCGATCGCGCCCTGCTACACTATACGGAACAATTCGACCGCCAAATTCTTCAAGCCTCCGAACTACGTATCAGCGGTTCTCAATTGGATGCCGCTTACCAGCAGGTTTCCAAAGATTTGCTCGATGCCATTCGTGTGGCCAAACAGAATATCGAAGCTTTTCACCGCCAGCGCATTCCCAAATCCTGGGTGCAATTCGGCGATGATGAGGTGGTTCTGGGCAAACGCTATACCCCTGTAGAACGAGCCGGAATTTATGTTCCAGGAGGAAGAGCTGCTTATCCCAGCACAGTATTGATGAATGCGATTCCGGCTGCGGTGGCTGGGGTGGAGCGCATTGTGATGGTGACACCGCCGGGAAGCGAGTCTAGCTTGCATCCAGCCGTACTTGTGGCTGCCCAGGAAGCAGGAATTCAAGAAATTTATCGGGTAGGGGGGGCACAAGCGATCGCGGCGTTGGCGTACGGAACCGAAACCATTCCCCAAGTTGATGTCATCACCGGACCGGGAAACATTTACGTCACCCTAGCGAAAAAACTGGTCTACGGTCGGGTAGGCATTGATTCTTTGGCCGGTCCTTCTGAAGTTTTGGTCATTGCCGACGAGACAGCCGATCCGGTCCACGTAGCTGCTGACTTGCTAGCCCAGGCCGAACACGACCCTATGGCAGCGGCCATCCTAATTGCGACCAGTTCTCAATTTGCCCGGGAGGTCAAAGAAGACCTGCAACGACAACTGGCCAACCATCCCCGTCGCTTGCTCACAGAAAAAGCGATCGCCAATTATGGTTTAGCCGTGGTCGTAGATTCTTTGGAAGCAGCTGCCCAACTATCCAACGAATTTGCCCCCGAACACTTAGAACTGGAAGTCAAAGAACCCTGGGCTTTACTCGAAAACATTCGCCACGCCGGGGCCATTTTCTTAGGAACATCCACCCCAGAAGCAGTAGGCGACTACATTGCTGGTCCCAACCATACCCTACCCACCTCAGGGTCGGCGCGCTATGCCTCGGCGTTGGGCGTAGAAACCTTTATCAAGCATTCCAGCTTGATTCAATATTCTTCAACGGCTTTACAAAAAGCGGCAAACGCCATTCAAGCCCTAGCCAATGCGGAAGGATTGCATTCCCACTCGGAATCCGTACGCCTGCGCGGACAGGGAAAAAGCACTTCCGAATCCTCCCACCCAGACAACCAACAACAAGAATAAACCAAGATTTCCGCTTTATTCACCTTAGAGACTGCTGCCACCAGCGGTCTCTATTTTTTTAAACGCCATGTTTCTTGAGAAACTCCCGCATATATCCATTGACCGTTTCGGGCTTCTCTTGCTGTACCCAATGCCCGCACTGGGGAATATAGCGAAGGCAAAAATTGCGAACGTAGGTTTCGGTTCCGTAGGTCAGTTCTTTGCCCAAAGCTGTATCTTCCTCACCCCAAACCATCAACGTAGGAACGTCAAGCTTCTCCCAGGATTGAGATTGCCACAACCACCCTTTGGCAAGATCGAAAGCACAGCGATAGTAGGCAAGCATAGCTTGTATAGCCCCCGGTTGGGAGGCTGCCCGGCGATAAGCTGCTAAATCCGCGTCGGAAAAGGCATTTTTATCCACCGCCGTCTCTCGAAACGCTTTGCCAATGGCTTCGCAATCGTTGGCAGAAAGTAGCCACTCTGGCAGTAGGGGCAACTGGAAGAAAAAGATATACCAACTGCGCAAAAGTTGTTGGGGATGCTGCCAAAAACCTGCCATCTTGGCGGGATGGGGAAGATTCATAATGATTAATTTTGCCAGCATCTGAGGATAGGCATAGGCAAAATGCCAAGCGATCGCAGCGCCCCAATCGTGACCCACCAAAACGCAGCGATCGTAGCCCAAACCGCGAATGGCCCCCTCAATATCTTGCACCAAAACATCAATATGGTACGCATCAATATCTTGGGGTTTGTCGCTTTCGTTGTAGCCGCGCAAATCCAAAGCAACAACGCGATAATCCTTAGCAAATTCAGGCATTTGATACCGCCAGGAATACCAAAATTCTGGAAACCCGTGCAGCATCAATATCAACGGACCTTCCCCTTGGCTGACGTAGTGCAGCCTCACTCCGTTGGTGATAACCGTTCCATCCTGGTGAGAAGCGTCTACCATAGACAAATTTGCTTTTTGAATGCAATTTTGGCATACAAATCAACCGAAAGTTGCATGAGCCAACCTTGGCGATTTGGGAACCTATATTTCAAGATATACAAACTATATATAACGTATCGCGTTGCACTACGGATTGTTTTATGACCAATTCCCCATACCATACGGTTGACTATCTACGAGTTAGCCTCATCGACCGGTGCAATTTTCAGTGTCAGTATTGCATGCCGGAAGGTAGCGAAATTGACTACATTCAATCGCAAAATTTTCTAAGCAACGAGGAACTGCTGTATTTGCTGCGGGAAGTTTTTCTTCCCCTCGGGTTCAATAAATTTCGTCTGACCGGAGGAGAACCTTTGTTACGCCCGCAAATTGACGAAATTGTTGCTGCGATCGCTTCGGCCGAACAAACGCAAGATCTGGCCATGACCACCAATGGGTTTTTGCTTGCCGATACGGCCCAAGATTTGTACGATGCTGGCTTACGACGTATTAATATTAGCCTGGACTCTCTCGATCCCGATACCTTTGCAGCGTTGGTCGGCGATCGCACGGGCAAACGCTGGGAGCAAGTCTGGGCAGGCATTCAAGCTGCCTATCGGGTCGGTTTCGATCCCCTAAAATTAAATGTCATCGTTATCCCTGGCATCAACGATGGCGAAGTACTCGATTTGGCTGCTCTAACCATAAAACGAGCGTGGCATGTTCGTTTCATTGAATTTATGCCCATTGGCAACTCGATGTTGTTCCATGAAAAGCAGTGGATTCCCTCAGAACAATTGCGCCAACAAATTCGCGATCGTTGGGGGTTAACCACCGCACAAGTGGCAGGCAACGGACCGGCAGATATATTTCAAATTCCCGGCGCTCAGGGCACCTTAGGATTTATATCCCAAATGTCGGAATGTTTTTGCGATCGCTGCAATCGCATGCGCCTTTCCGCAGATGGCTGGCTGCGCCCTTGTTTGTTAAACGAACAGGGAAGCGTGAATTTGCGTGCATCCTTACGTCGGGGAGAATCTGTAGAGAGTATCCGGACGCAGGTACGCGAGGTACTAGCCATTAAACCGGAAATCAACTTCAAAGAACGGGACATGGGAACCACAGATGGTGGCTATGCGCGTACCATGTCTCAAATTGGTGGGTGATAGAGGAAGTAGCAGAACAGCTGGTGGGACTGATACCAAGCAAGAAGGGAGAAGTGGCAAGGATGAAAGGCTAACTTCCATCCTTGTTTCCCCAATATTGGGCAACCACCAGCCAAGCTTAGAGTTTGCGGGAGTAATACTCAATCACCAGCAGTTCGTTGACGTTCAGTGCTACCCAGTCGCGTTCGATGACCCCATTGACTTTTCCCACCAATTTATCTTTATCGAATTCCAAATGGCTGGGAAGGTTGGCCAGACCGGGATACTGTAAATTACTTTCCACCAGATTTCGGGAGCGCTCGCGATCGCGAACGGCAATGACATCTTCAATTTGGCACTGATAGCTGGGAATATTCACCCGGCGGCCGTTAACCAAAATGTGACCGTGGGTAACCAACTGCCTGGCTCCTGGGATGGTAGGTGCCATGCCCATACGGAAAACCGTATTGTCCAAACGCATTTCCAACAGTTCTAGCAGCACTTGACCGGTGGACCCTTTGGAACCACGAGCAGCTTTAACATACCGTAGAAGCTGTTTTTCAGAAATGCAGTAGTTGTAGCGCAGTTTTTGCTTTTCTTCCAACCGCACTGCGTATTCAGAGCGTTTGCGGCGAGCTTGACCGTGCTGGCCCGGGGGATAGGCTTTGCGGGTGCTTTTGCGGGTTAAACCGGGCAGCTCTCCCAAACGACGGGTAACTCGAAGGCGTGGACCGCGATATCGCGACATAGTCGAACTTCCTCTCTCAATGCTCCTAAACTTTTGCTGAGATTTTTTCGTTGGATATTCTCCGGCCTAAAGGCCTGGGGATTATTGGTTTTATGACTTACCTGCTGGAATCCAACAAATAAATCTCCCCAATTTTCGCTTCCCCTGTTTCCGCTTGTAGGGGCGGTACAGCAGCTTTCAAGCTTTTATTTTGCTAGTGGCACCTACTAGGGCGCTAGCATTTTTTCGCTTAGGTTTTTTCGCGCCTCTTTCAATCCTGTCTAGTTTAACAGACTGAGGGGGCTAAAGGGCGCAGGTGTAGAAGCAAAATTCTATCGTCAATCTATAAGCAGGCTGCTTCCAACTGGACCAACCGAACCATCATCAACATGAATGTCAATTCATTTCCAGTGATTTGGTTCGTCTTGGGTGGGGAGGGAAATTTCTCAAAAGCCCAAACTTTGATCGTATACGAAATTTATTTTTTTGTCTAGAATTGATTTTGGTAAATTGGTTGCCGTTGTACTCTGGAAAAGAAGATTTTGGTGAATTTTATGAACCTATCTCGTTGGCTGCTGGCGATCGCAGGACCCCTCTGCGTCACCCCCACTGCCCTGGCACCTACCAACGCCCAAATCCTGTTTCCCACGGATGATTACGACTATAACGCGTGTACCTCCGAGTTGCGGGAACTTGGTCTGCCGGAAAACCGTATTGCTTCCGCTTGTGCCCGCGTTCTCCGTCCAGAACAACTATCGGAGTGCGTAACTGACATCGATAGCGAAACCGATATTGCCACCACCGATGCCCTGGTTGCCTGCCAGCAAGTGCGCCGTCCCGTAGAAATGGCGGGTTGCGTGATGGATGTCACCGCTCAATTTCCCGAAACCAACGCTACTGCAGTCATGGACTATTGCCGTCGCAGCTTGTTGCCGGAGCGTTTTGCCAGTTGCGTTACCGGGATTGGCGCGGAACTGCCCAGCGTAGCAGCGACCAGTGCCATGGATGCTTGTATTGACGGTCGCGACCAACCCAGAGACTTTTATCCCGCCAACAACCCAGAAGGCAACCCAGACAACTCGCAAGGGACTGCCGAATCCGAATAATGTCCACAAAGTTCCCCTAGGAAACCAACTTTCTAGGGGAGTCTGGCACGATCGTGTTTTGATAGAAAAATGGGCCAATTCCAAGGCGATCGCTATTTTTTGAGAAATGGGATAAGATCGCCACAATCTGTCGTCTCAATTTGCGTCTCATGGCACAAGAATTTACCGTAGGCGAAACCGTACGTTTGGTAGCCCAGCCATCTTACCTAAAAACCGCGGAAGCCAGACCCATGTTGCGACCGCCCCATTTGGTCAGAGTGGGGGAAACGGGGACCATTGTAGACCGACGACCGGGGGGATGGAGCGTCCGTTTTGAAAAAGGGACATTTCTACTGGGGGCAGAATATCTCGAACCTGCCTCCAATGGTTCTGCCTCCGCCTCTTCTTAAAAGGTGGAACCATGGAAAAAAGCAACCAAAGATTTGCAAGGGGCAAATTTTCACGGTAATGTTAGGGGTAGGGATACTAGCAACTTTGAGCGATGGTGGCGATCGCAATTTATCCAGGCAGCTTTGACCCGATCACCTTCGGGCATCTTGATATTATCGAACGTGGGTGTCAGCTGTTCGAGCAAGTGGTGGTAGCAGTCGCCGAGAACCCCAGCAAAACCCCCTTATTTCCAGTCGCCCATCGGGTCGAACAAATTCGTCGCTCCACCCAACATCTCACCAACTTAGAAGTAGACCGCTTTACTGGGCTAACCGTCAGTTATGCCAAAAACCGGCAAGCTAAAGTCCTGCTGCGGGGGCTGCGAGCTGTATCGGACTTTGAAATGGAACTGCAAATGGCCCACACCAACAAAAGCCTTTCTCAAGATATCGAAACCGTCTTTCTCGCCACCTCCAACGAATATAGCTTTTTAAGCAGTAGCGTCGTCAAAGAAATAGCCAAATACGGCGGTTCTGTAGACCACCTCGTCCCCAGTCACGTTGCTCTAGACATATACAAATGTTACGCCAAGACCCATCCCAAGCCGAACCCAACCCAGACAACACCAATTCCCAAGGAGAATCCGCTGACCCTGCGGGAAGCGTCTCCCAAGGACAATCGCCAGCAGGGGTAGACATTCAACAGGAACTAGAGCGTCTGGAAGAAATGATTCTCTCCAGTCCCCGGATTCCGCTAACCAGGCGGACCTTGGTGGATGAGGAGCAATTGTTGGATCAGTTGGACTTGGTGCGCCTGAACTTACCGGAAGCCTTTCAAAAAGCAACGGAAATTGTCCGCTCCCGCGACCAAATCTACGAAGAGGCGCAATCCTACGCTCGGGAAATTGTGGAAGAAGCGGAACAGGAAGCAGCGCGTATTTTAGACGAGATGGGGATCGTCCGTCAAGCCAAGGCAGAAGCGGAACAAATTCGCCAACAAGTGCAGCAAGACTGCCAGGCAGCGCAAGAAAAAACCATGGCAGAAATCGAACAATGGCGGCGACAGGGAGAGAAAGAGTTAGAGCAAATGCGCGCGCGGGCAGTTGCCGAAGCCGAAGCCATCGAACAAGGAGCTGACGAATACGCCGACCGGGTCTTAGGCAATATCGAACACCAGCTGGGAGAGATGCTGCGGGTGGTGCGCAACGGTCGCCACCAGTTAGAACGGGATAACGCCACCACGCGCACCCAAGCTTCCCAGTCTGCCATTCAGCAAGAGTCGGGGTATCCGGAAGGCAAACCCTCGCAACAACGCCACCACCCCCACCCGCGGCAGCGCTAAAACGGGAACTGAGTATTCGATTGTCTTTCGCCACGTATTCTATTAGATAGATGAAAGTTACTGTTGCCAAATTAAAGCAATGGAAACAGCAGGAGCGTCCAATTGCCATGCTCACGGCAAGCGATTATGCTATGGCGCAACTGTTGGACGAGGCAGGCGTAGATGTGGTTTTGGTGGGCGACTCGTTGGGAATGGTCGCCTTGGGATATGAAAGTACGCTGCCGCTGACTTTAGAAGAAATGCTACACCATGCCAAAGCGGTCTGTCGCGGTGTCAAGCGAGCCATGGTGGTGGTAGATTTGCCTTTTTTGAGCTATCAGGAAAGCCCGCAGCAGGCGATTCATTCCGCAGGTCGGGTATTGAAGGAAACCCAAGCCACGGGGGTCAAAATTGAAGGGGGCTACCCGGCGATGGCGGAGACAGTGAAACGATTGGTAGAGACGGGAATTCCGGTGATGGGGCATGTGGGGTTGACGCCGCAGTCGGTTCGGCAGTTGGGATACCAGCAACAGGGAAAAACCCCCGAACAAAGCGATCGCATTTTCGCCGAAGCGTTGGCCCTAGAACAAGCCGGTGCCTTTGCGGTGGTTTTGGAGCACATTCCAGCATCCTTAGCGAGAGAAATTACCCAAAAACTCAGCATCCCCACCATTGGCATTGGTGCCGGTCAAGCTTGCGACGGGCAAGTATTGGTCACCCAGGATATGTTGGGACTAACCAAACAGCAACCCCCCTTTGCCAAAACCTACGCCCACCTCCGGGAAACCATGCTAGAAGCCTTTCGCCAGTACGGTGCCCAAGTGCGATCGCGACAATTTCCTCAGAGCAACGAAAGAATATAATCCCCTTGGTTGGCTGATTGATTGCTGGCACAGTCAAAGACCATACCATCAGCATCCGCATGCACCGGATATACCTGGGGAAGTTGGTTTTCTCGGGGGAAACCAAGCATTTCGTAGAGCAAATCGCCTTTTTTAACCTTGGTTCCCGGCTGGGCTGGTTTTTGTACCATGCCGCCTGTGGGAGCATAATAGGTTTGAATTTCGGTTTTGGGAATCAGTCGCATTGAGGTGTTGCTCGTAGCTGCGATGGGAAAATCCGGGATATCTAAAATGCCTTTGGTTGCCAGATAGTTTTTCATCCCACGAACGCTGGCATCAACGGCTTGCGCGTCGATTTGCATGCCACCATTAATTTCCAAGGTCCAAGCCTCCACATCAAAACGCAACTGTCGCCCCAACTTCTCGAAATGCTGTTCTAAAACCAACCAAGGTCGGACAAATGCTTCGTCGAAGGCATCGCCGTCGTATTCATCGAGCAAAATCCCGTGTTCAAATAAAAACGCTTGGGCAGCCTCTTCCCGGGTTTGGCAGCAGTACAGGTGATTGAGCGCCTGGTTGGTGGAACTGTGCAAATCGATAACGTAGTTGGCATCGAGGCAAAGGGATTGTAAGTGGTAGCGGTAGCGTTCGTAGAGGGGAACGCCGCGGGGAGAGTCAAGTTTTTGCGCGTTTTTTTGAAAGCTTTGCAGGATCTGTTGGCGAAAATTGGCTTGGATTTTGGCAGGGGTGGCTTGTAAGTGCGCCTTAGCAAAATCCCGGAGGTTGTGGTTTTTGGTATAGTCCCAGAAAATGCGGTTCCAATCGCGCCCGTCGTAGGGATTGTAGCGACCAGTGCTAAAATGATGCGATCGCTGGTTGGTACCCATGGGGTTGCAGGTAGGTACCAAACAAATTTCCCCGCGCAACTGTTGGGGATCGAGGGTTTGTAAAAACTCAATCAGTTGGTGGATAGCAGCATTGCCGCTAATTTCCGCACCGTGCAAATTGGCTTGCAGGTAAGCTTTTTTGCCAGGGGTAACCCCCACAAAACGATAGACCTGTAGCGACAAGCGATCGCCGCTTGCCAGTTCAATAATTGGAATCGTAGATAGCTTGGGAATCAAAACCGTATTCTCAAGTAACCAACAGCAAAGTGAAAACAGCACGTGCTTCCCCCTAACCAGCTATAAGCCCAAAGGGGGCGCTTGCCTATTGTAGTTTAGTCATTTTCCGTCGCTTCTGGCATAATCGTCTCCTCCAAATTGGCATTGGAAAAATTGGTTTTTCTGATATTAGCCCCAATTAAAACTGCTTTCCCCAAATCGGCTTTGGATAAATTGGACCAACTGAGATTGGTGCGAAACAAACTCGAGGACCGCAAATTACTATCTCTCAAAGTAGCCCAGCTGGCATTGGTAAAACGCATTTGGGTATGGCTGAGGTTAGCACCGGCAAGGTTGGCACTGCTCAACTTAGCAAAACTGAGGTCCGTACGGCATAAATTGGCATCCCGAAGATTGGCATTATTGAGAAACGCCTTAGTCAGCGTACAATCTTCTAAATTGGCTTCTGTCAGCCGCGCCACCGTCAAATTGGCAGATTCCAAAATCGCTTTGCGCATGGTGACACCGGTTAAATTGGTCCGGGTCAAGTTGGCATGGCTGAGATTCACCACCTCCAAATTGGCATAGCTGAGATCGGCTTCGCAGAGGGTCGCTTCCTGCAAATTGGCATGGCTAAAATTGGCGTATTGGGCATTGGTTCCCCGGAGATTGCACCCTTGCATTTGGCTGTTGCTGAGGTCGGCATTGGTTAAATCCGTGCCGATAAAATTGGCTTGTTGGCAGTTGGCTTGCTGAATTTTGCTGTCGGTGAGTTTGGCTTCCCGCAGGTTAATCCCAGCCAGATTGGCCCCAACCAAGTTGACATTGGGCAACACCGCACCTTTGAGATTAGCATTTTGCAGGTTGGCCCCTCTCAAATTGGCGTTGGCAATTTCAATACCGCGAAAATCCCGTTCTCCCGCTGCATATTGTCGGAGCAGCTCGTTGGCATCGATGGTTTGATTCATTTTGGTTCCTTTGGTTGCTTCACGAAGATAACTTCCCACATTTTCTCTAATTCTCTAATGTTCTGTTGCGTTCTACTGCTTCGGCCAGCAGCGACCGGGTAAAGACTACCTAGATGCTACGCCAGATAGAGAAACCTCCTGCTCCATGTCTCTATTGGGTAAACCACCATTATTATCGCTTCATCATGCCTAGCCAAGAGGATGAAGCCAACACACGCTAGCAGCCACTTTTCTGAGAAACCCATGAATTTGTATTGCAGTTTGCTCCTCAACTGCAGCAAGGTAGGAATGTTTTGAGAAAATTAATAGAGTGTCAGTTTTCAATCGATTGCCTCGCAGACAGGGAACCTTGGCCAACTGCTGCAACCGATGGTGACACCAGCGATGTTCTTGCCAACCATCGTATCTAGCCAAGATCGAACTTTCCTACACGAGAGGTTGCGCGCACGAAGGCGCGTGCGGGGCACCGCATCTTTCCCATCGATTGACTTTTTCATTGATTTCAAACCGGAGCTGCAAAAATGCCAGAAAACTATCGAAGCAAAGCCATTACTGAAGGGGCGCAACGAACCCCCAACCGAGCCATGCTACGAGCTGTCGGCTTTGAAGACAGCGACTTTACCAAACCCATTGTGGGAATTGCCAACGGGTACAGTACCATTACCCCTTGTAATATGGGATTGAACCAGCTAGCCGAACGCTCCATGGCTGGCGTTTCTGAAGCTGGAGGCATGCCCCAGATGTTTGGCACCATCACGGTGAGCGATGGCATCTCCATGGGAACCGAGGGGATGAAATATTCGCTGGTTTCCCGGGAGGTGATTGCGGATTCTATTGAGACGGTGTGCAATGCGCAATCGGTGGATGGCGTGTTGGCAATTGGCGGCTGCGATAAAAATATGCCCGGTGCCGCGATCGCGATGGCACGTATGAACATTCCTGCCGTTTTTGTGTATGGGGGAACCATCAAACCGGGGCATCACGATGGTAAAGATTTAACCATTGTTAGTGCTTTTGAGGCTGTGGGTCAGTATAGTTCGGGTCAAATTGACAGTTCGGAACTGGTGGCTGTAGAACGCAATGCTTGTCCGGGGGCTGGCTCTTGTGGCGGCATGTTCACCGCCAATACCATGTCTTCGGCGTTGGAGGTGATGGGGCTGAGTTTGCCCTATTCTTCCACGATGGCGGCGGAAGATGCAGAAAAAGCTGAGAGTGCCGAAGCTTCTGGAAAGGCTTTGTTGGAGGCGATTCGCAAGCAAATTCGCCCGCGGGATTTAATTACCCGTAAGAGTTTGGAAAATGCTATTTCAGTAGTGATGGCGGTGGGTGGTTCCACCAATGCGGTTTTGCATTTGCTCGCCCTTGCCCAGGCGGCAGATGTGGAATTGACCTTGGATGATTTTATCCGCATTCGCGATCGCGTACCGGTCATCTGCGACTTAAAACCCAGCGGTCGCTACGTCATTGTCGATCTGCACCAAGTTGGCGGCATTCCCCAAGTCATGAAAATCTTGCTAGCCAACGGTTTGCTCCACTCGGATACCCTCACCATCACCGGTCAAACCCTAGCTGAAGTTCTAGAAGGCATTCCCGATACCCCACCAGCCGACCAAGATATTATCCGCCCGTTCGACCAACCTTTATATCCCAAAGGGCACTTGGTGGTTCTCAAAGGCAATTTAGCCGAAGAAGGGGCCGTCGCCAAAATTAGCGGCGTGAAAAATCCTGCTATCACCGGAACGGCTCGGGTATTTGAATCGGAAGAAGACTGCTTGCAAGCCATTCTCAACGGCGAAATCAAAGCTGGCAACATTGTAGTCATCCGCTACGAAGGTCCCAAAGGCGGACCGGGGATGCGGGAAATGCTCGCCCCCACTTCAGCAATTATTGGTGCCGGTTTGGGAGATTCGGTGGGATTGATTACCGACGGTCGTTTTTCCGGTGGTACCTATGGCATGGTGGTCGGTCACGTGGCACCCGAAGCTGCCGTTGGCGGTACCATTGCCCTAGTGGAAGAGGGCGACAGCATCACCATCGATGCCTACCAAGGATTGCTGCAACTTAACATCTCCGAACCAGAGCTAGAAAAACGCCGGCAAAACTGGAATCCCCCCCAACTCCGATATACCAAAGGGGTTCTGGCGAAGTATGCCAAGTTGGTAGGTTCTAGTAGTAAAGGGGCCGTAACCGGCGACTAGTTTTTTGCGTATCGAGGGTACCGAGCGTCGGAGCGTGGGGGATTGGGAGATTCAGGAAGTAAATTGATTTTGGTCTCCCATGCCCCGACCCCCGACCCCCATATGTGGATTTTTGAAAACAATTTGGAAAGAAATATAAAATATTGCGTATAATCTTTACAAGATAGTGCTTGTATTTGTTGGAGTTCGTTAAGAGCTCTCTACTGCAGCCTGTAGTAAAAAATCTTTAAAGATGCCCCGAATTCTTGTCATCGATGACGATCCTGCGGTTTTAGAACTGGTATCTGTCAATTTAGAAATGGCAGGTTACGAGGTCAGTCAAGCCAAAGATGGGATTAAAGGACAAGCTTTGGCTCTCCAGATCGTTCCTGACCTAATTGTCCTGGACCTCATGCTGCCCCAAGTGGATGGATTTACGGTTTGCCAACGCCTTCGTCGCGACGAGCGTACGGCGGAAATTCCGGTTTTGATGCTCACTGCTTTGGGTCAAACCCAAGATAAAGTAGAAGGATTTAACTCTGGTGCCGACGACTACCTCACTAAACCTTTTGAGATTGAGGAAATGCTGGCTCGAGTAAGAGCGTTGCTACGGCGTACCGATCGCATTCCCCAAGCGGCCAAGCATTCGGAGATTCTTAACTATGGAGCGCTTACCCTAGTACCAGAACGGTTTGAGGCCATTTGGTTCAATCAAACGGTAAAACTCACTCATTTAGAATTTGAGCTGCTTCACTGTTTGCTACAGCGTCACGGTCAAACGGTTTCTCCCAGCGAAATCCTCCGGGAAGTTTGGGGATACGAACCGGATGATGATATTGAGACCATCCGCGTCCACGTGCGCCACTTACGCACCAAATTAGAACCGGACCCACGTCACCCGCGCTATATTAAAACGGTTTACGGTGCTGGTTACTGCTTGGAGTTGCCTCCGGAAACGGAAGCTAGCAATGGCAATTCTGGCAATTCCCACGCGAGCGAAGAAAAAGCCAAACAGGCGGATGCCGTTCAAGAATAAGTCTGGGGTGGCTGCTTGGGGGGAACTTTTTTTTCGATGCTGCTGGTAAAGTTCGCCTTGCAAGCAGGTTCTCCCCACGCATCATCCCCGGCGACCGGTAACAATATAAGAAACGCGCTGCCCAACGTTGGTGGCGTGATCGGCCATTCTTTCTAAATGGCGGATGGTTAAGGTGAGCAACAGCAGGGGTTCGATGCTGCCTTTCACATCCCGTTGGTAGGCGAGGCGGCGATAGAGCTTTTCGTAGGCCTGGTCAACGGTAGAATCTTGCTCTTTGAGTTTGCTGCCAGCTTCCGCATCCAGTTCTGTTAAAGCTACCAAACACTCAGAAAGCATACCTTGGGCGCAGTTGGACATGGCTTCAATTTCCCCCATACACTCGTGTACGGGGTAGGGAAATAACTTTACGGCGATTTCGGCGAGGTCTTCGGCGTAGTCGCCGATGCGTTCCAAATCGCGTACTAGTTGCATGAAGGCACCCAATAATCGCGAATCTTGGGCGGTGGGATGTTGGAGGGTCATGACCAACAGGCAATCCGCTTCGATTTGTCGGTAGTAGCGGTCGATCTGTTCGTCAACGGTAACAATTTCGCGGGCAGCATCCAAATCCCGCTCGAACAAAGCCTGATGGCTCAAACGACAGGCATTCTCAACGAGAGCGCCCATAAGCAGAACATCTCGTTCCAGGCGGGTTAGCTGGCGTTCAAAAGTGCGGCGTTCGGAAGCTGCTTGAAACCCCCCAAAATTGACGGCTGGTGGTTGTTCTCGGTCGAGAGACATAAGTTTATGTAGAATAAGTATAGTAATTTCAGACCCAACCAAAATGATGGGAACGATCTAGCTAGGGACGTACGGTCGATTCCGCGTTGGTGGCAGGGCGTTTGCCATCACTTCATGAAAGCTAGGGATGTGGTGGGTATGTCGCACAATGGTCCGCTGGATCGAGAAAGTATTTTTCACTATAAACAATCAAAATAAAAAAAATGTTAAGGAACCCACCAGAACACGAAAAATTTATGGCAATTGGGTAACTCAATGGTCCATCGCACGGTTGGAAAACATCTATAAAATGCCAACAAATTATGGGGATCGATTGTTTTTCTCTTTATTCTAGCACTGAAAATTCTGACTGCCTCGGCTGTTAGGATTCCTAGCAACTAGCGATCGCACAATTATTTTTGCAGATAAATTCTCTTGCTCCTTGCCTATTCATCTTGAGCAGAGCGATCGCTGGTTTCCCGATCAATTTCCTCGCTTGCCAGCAGTTGAATTTGCAACCAAGCGCCTCCAGTTTCCGGATGGTTGCTAGCGGTAATCGAGCCACCATGCGCCTGGATAATCTCCTGTACGATGGTCAATCCCAAACCACTACCGCTCGACGAAGATTCTGCATCTGGTTGGCTGGCCGAAGGGCGATGGCGGGAAGTTTCGCCGCGGTAGAGACGGTCAAAAATACGGGGAAGTTCCGCTTCCGAAAAACCACATCCAGAATCAATCACATCCACCTGCACCCAACTGGGATTTTTTTCCGGCAAAGGCGTTACCTTCACTTGAATCGTACCGCCGTTGGGCGTATAGCCAATACTATTATCAAAAATATTCAAAAACGCCCGATGCAAGCGCGCTTCATCCGCATCTACCAGCAATTTTTGCGCTCCTTGATAGGAAAATTCCAATTCCTTAGAAGCCGCAATGGGTTCGAGGGTTTGCCAAACCGAACGCAACAAACTGGGTAAATCTACAGGTTCCTGTTTAAAACTGCGATCGCCATTTCTAGCAATTTGAGACAGTTCCAACCAATCCTGCACCAACTGAATCAAGCGATTAATTTCCACCAACATGCGGTCCACCCATTCCCGCAGGGGGGCATCCAAATTGCTTTGCAGGGTTTCCGAGACCAAACGAATCGAGGTTAGTGGGGTTTTGAGTTCGTGTGCCAGCTCTGAAAACCACTGTTCCCGGTCTTGGGATAGGGAAATCACTTCCTGACGGTCTTCCACAAACACACCCACCTGAGCGTTGGGTAGCAGGATCGTCGTAGCGCGTAAAGCTCGCGATCGCGGCGGTGGCGAAGCTTGAGCACGAGTTTCCATATCAGTTGTTTCGCGAACCCGTGAAGGATAAAACGACCACTCCAACGTTTGCGATTCCTGTTGGCGGCGGGTTTGTTCGATGGTGCGATCGAGTTCGTAGGAACGGACCACCTTCAGCAGCAAGCAAACTTGCCCCTCCTGCCAGCGGTGAATTTCCAACAGTTCCCGCGCGCGATCGTTACACCAGAGCAATTGGTTTTCTTCGTCTACTTGTAGGTAGCCAATAGGCGCTTGTTGTAAAATCTGCTGCCAGTTATGCAACTCTTGTTGCAATTGTTGCTTTTGTTGGTTGGTTAAATAAATACCGCGCCGCAAGCGAGCCAAATCCGGTAGCGAATTGTCTGTGGTTTCCCGTTGCAACTCCTGTAACAAACGTTGTACTTGGCGGTTGTGCCGAAAATAGAGCACGACACCAATTCCCAACCCCAAAGCCAACCCGAGAATGAAAAACCCTACACCCATGGCTTGTCCTCACGAACAGGCGATCCTCCAACGTAGTTTCATTGTACGTTAGGAATCGGCGCACGTTCGCAGTTGTCTTTTTGCGACTGCCAGTCAATTGGGTAGGGAACGATTTTCTACCCCAAACGATAGCCAAAACCGCGAACAGTAACAATGTATTGAGGTTGGGAAGGATCGGCTTCAATTTTCTCGCGCAACCAGCGGATATGCACATCTACAGTTTTGCTATCGCCGACAAAATCAGCTCCCCAAATCCGATCGAGGAGCTGATCGCGCGACCACACCCGGCGCGGCGAACTTAGGAACAGCTCCAACAGCCGGAACTCTTTAGGAGAGAGGCTAATTTCCTTGCCACGCACCGATACCCGACATTCGTGGGGAGATAGTACAATATCGCCAAACTGAAGCAACTGTGGTTGGTTCCCCTGGTACAGATGCTGGCGGCGCAACAAAGCACGGCAGCGAGCCACCAACTCCCGCATGCTAAAAGGTTTGGTGATATAATCATCAGCACCCACTTCCAATCCCAAAACGCGATCGTTTTCGCTACTTTTGGCACTGAGAATCAGAATGGGCACGGGATTTCCCTGATGCCGTAACAATCGACACAAATCCAACCCATTTACCTGTGGAATCATGATGTCCAGCACAATTAAATCGAAGGGAAATTCTCCTTGAGGCGCTTCCGTATCTTGAATTTTCGCAAGCGCCTCGTTGCCATCGGCAGCCACGGACACTTCGTACCCTTCCCCTTGCAGAGCTAAGGTGACGACATCTCGAATGAGATCCTCATCTTCCACGATCAAAATGCTATTGGTTTGTCCCAGCTCTGGCTTGGACACGCTGTTGGTTGATTCTACAGTTAACATGGTTCCAGTATTTAGGCGGACATCCACTTAAGGGAAAACAACGGATGGTTTGCTAACGAGCAAACCCAAGTTATAGAAGCTCTAGAGGGTGTTAAATGGGAAACAATCGGTGGATAGTGACATCAGCTCCTCGGTCCAGCTTGTTGCTTTCAGGCAGGAGAACTTCCCGAAAATGGGCTATCTCAGCTTGCGTCTGGAAGGGCAAGAAATAGACTAGAGGGCAAGAGTCTATCAGAGCGGTTGAAATGGTTTTCCCTCTAGCCAAAGCGTCCGGTTACGTAGTCTTGAGTTGCTTTTTCTTGGGGATTGTGGAAGATGGTTTCGGTGCGGTCGAACTCGACCAAATACCCAGCTTTGTTACCGGTATCCCTAAGTTCGGCGTTGAAGAAAGCTGTCCAGTCCGATACCCGGGATGCTTGTTGCATGTTGTGGGTAACGATGACGATGGTGTACCGTTCCTTCAAATCGCTGATTAGTTCTTCAATACGGAGGGTGGAAATGGGGTCGAGGGCAGAGCAGGGTTCGTCCATGAGGATAACATCCGGCTGAATGGCGATCGCGCGGGCGATGCAAAGGCGCTGTTGCTGACCGCCAGAGAGGGACAAACCGTTGTCTTTGAGCTTATCTTTAACTTCTTCCCAAATGGCTGCTTGCTTGAGGGAGGTTTCTACCAATTCGGAAATATCTCCCTGATAGCCGTTAATGCGGGCACCAAAGGCAATATTTTCGTAAATGGATTTGGGGAAAGGGTTGGGTTTTTGGAACACCATGCCGACACGGCGGCGTAGGTCCACTGGATCGAGCTTGCGGTCGTGGATATCCCGTCCTTCAAAGGTAATTTTTCCTTCCACCCGCGCTCCCTCAATCAGATCGTTCATGCGATTGAAGCAGCGCAGGAGGGTACTTTTCCCGCATCCGGAAGGACCGATTAAAGCAGTGACTTGGTTGGGAGGGATGTCCATGTTCACATCCCGCAGGGCCAAAACATTGTTGTAGTACACGGCAACATTTTCAGCCTGCAGAACCGGCTCGGTGGTGGTAGCGTCTGTTACTGTTGGATTGTGTTTGTCTTGCATAGGACGGCAGTACTCCTCTCCTTGTTGACAGTAGGATGTAGGGATTTGTCCTCACCTGCGGCATGGCTGCGACCGATACCCAAGATAGCTAAAGATAGTAGCTGCAAGTTTTGGTCGCGTTTGACTAGCCATCCGCAGGGAACAGTTGTAGATGCTGTTTTGGATGTCGGTTTACGTCACTTTCTTCTGGAACTTGTTGCGGATTAAAACCGCAGTGGCGTTCATCAGCAGCAACACCACCAGCAAAACGATAATGCCGGCAGCACTGTTGGTGTGAAATTCTTTCTGGGGACGGCTGACCCAGTTGAAAATTTGAATGGGCAATACAGTAAAGGAATCCCGCAGTCCTTCTGGCAGGAACGAAACAAAAGTCAACGCACCAATGGTGATCAATGGTGCGGTTTCGCCGATGGCGCGGGAAAGTGCCAAAATCGTACCGGTCATGATGCCGGGCAAAGCCAAGGGAAAGACGTGTTCCCGGACCACCTGCCAGCGGGTACCTCCTAGGGCGTATCCAGCTTGGCGCAAGCTATCAGGAACGGCACGCAAGGATTCCCGGGTGGCCACAATCACAATAGGCAATACAAGTAGGGAAAGGGTAAGGGCACCAGAAAGTATGCTGCGGCCGCCGGTTAAGTTAACGCCAAAAGCTTGTTCGGGAACGGTCCCCAACAAACGCACAAATACTTGCAGCCCCAGCAATCCGTAAATAATAGAAGGTACGCCTGCCAGGTTGTTGATGTTCACCTCAACGAGTTTGGCGAACCAAGTGTTGCCGGCGAATTCTTCCAAATAAATCCCTGCTCCTACACCGATGGGGAAGGTAATAATGGCTACGGTGACCATGACCCAAATGGTGCCTACCAGAGCGGATAAAATGCCGGCTTGTTCGGGTTTGCGCGAGGGAAAGCTGTTTAGAAACTGCCAGTTGAGACGCCCAAAACCGTCGCTAAACACGTCCCAAAGCAAGACCAACAGGACAAAAATTGCGATCGCGACAGCTAGCCAGGTAAAAAAGGCAAAAACGTTATCGATGAGATAGCGATGGGAAAGGTCGATTTTGTAGGCACTTTCTGCTGCTTGAGATTTGTCAGAGGCACCTTGTTCGTAAATGGTCATTCGTATTCCTCCCGGAAACGACGCACAAACCAGAAGCTAAAGATGTTCAAACTCAGGGTGATCGCAAACAGGGTCATCCCCACGGCAAAGAGGGTTTTGTATTCGATGGTTCCTGCGGGTGTATCTCCCAAACTGACCTGCACGATGTAGGAAGTCATGGTTTGTACGGAAACGAAGGGGTTAAACCCAAGGCGGGGATTTTGACCGGCTGCCAAGGTCACCACCATGGTTTCCCCAATGGCCCGGGAGACACCTAAAATGACAGAAGCCACAATCCCAGAAAGGGCAGCAGGCAGCACTACGGAGAGGACGGTTTCCCGTTTGGTTGCTCCCAGGGCATAGGAACCATCCCGTACGCTTTGGGGTACGGAGTAGATGGCATCCTCGCTTAAGGAAGCAATCAAGGGCATAATGAAAATCCCCAAAACCAACCCCGCACTTAGAGCGTTAAACGGTTCTACAAACGGCATAAAGGATCGCAGCAGGGGAGTAACAAATAACAGGGCAAAATATCCGAACACCACCGAGGGAATCCCTGCCAAAACTTCCAGTACGGGTTTCACTACTTTGCGGACTTTGGCATTTGCATACTCACTCAGGTAGATCGCTGCTAGCAGTCCAATCGGCAGGGCGACCAGAATGGCAATGCCAGAGGTCATGATGGTGGCACTAATGAGAACGAAAATCCCGAACCCTTGACTGCGGAACAAAGGGGTCCATCTGCCGTCGAAGAAGAAATCCCAAATTTGCTTGCCGTCTAGCTGCTGGAGTTCGATAAAAAAGGCAATTGTCTCAAAAATCAGAGAAAGGATAATCCCGAGGGTGGTCAGAATGGATATGAAAGCAAAAGCGCCAAATATCCACTTGACCACTCTTTCAATAAGTTTGTTGGTTTGACGGTTCGGGTTCCAAATGCTGGCTCTGGATTCCGGTGTATTGCTAGTCATCCTCAACCATTTTGTAGAGCAATAAGGGACATGGGAGGAATTCCCCAAGCGGGGCAGCCATGGAAAAACCACGGCCCCGCTTTAGGAATTTTTCAACCAGATGAATGCAGAGGCGATCGCTTGGGCAATAAGATGCGATCGCGACAAAATTCTCTTAAAGTTCTTCGCTAAGATTGACGCCTACAGTGGTACCACCTTCAAACATGGTGCCTGTCGTCCCTGCCTCCAAGCGACTTTGCGCTTTTTGATATAAAGTCTCGGGCAGGGGAATATAGCCAACCTCAGAAATATAGGTGTTGTTGGCTGTATTCAGTTGGTACTGAGCAAAAGCCCTTACTTGCGGTTTGTTTTCTAGGGAGTCTTTCTTCACGTAGAAGAAGATAGGCCGTGCTAGAGGTTGATAGGTACCATCGGCAATGGTTTGCCGACTTGGACCGACACAGCCATCGCCGCCATCGACTTCCAGAGCCTTCAGTTTGTCTTCGTTTTCTTCAAAGTAGGCGTAACCGAAGTACCCCATGGCACCGGCTTCGTTGGCTACGCCCTGTACCAACACGTTGTCGTCTTCACTGGCGGTATAGTCGCCGCGGCTGGCACCGTCTTCGCCTACGATGGCTTCGGTGAAGTAGTCAAAGGTACCGGAGTCGGTTCCCGGTCCGTAGAGGCTCAATTCTTGGTCGGGGAACTCGCCACGTACTTGCGACCAGTTGGTAATTTGGCCTTCGGCCTGCGGTTCCCAAATGGTCTTGAGTTCGTCTACGGTGAGGCAGCTAGCCCAGTCGTTTTGCGGATTGACAGTAACGGAAATTCCGTCGAAAGCAATGGGCAACTCTACAAATTCGATGCCGTTTTCTTGGCAAGCTTCAATTTCACTTGGTTTGATCGGGCGAGAAGCGTTGGAAATATCTGTTTCGCCGGCGCAGAATTTCTTAAAACCACCGCCGGAACCGGATACCCCCACCGTGACGCGAACGTCGTTGTTCTCTTTCATAAACTCTTCAGCCATGGCTTCGGAAATGGGGAAGACGGTACTAGAACCATCTACCATCACATCGCCAGATAGCTGAGAGTCGCCACCGCCAGCGGCGGTTTCGGTGGCACCTTCCCCTTCGCCTGTGGCGTTATCGGCAGCTTGGTTGCCACCTTGGCCGCCACAAGCGCTTAAGGTTAAGGCCGCGATCGCTAGAGAAGCTAGGATGGGTTTGGATGGGGCTAACGTGCGGAACTTCATAGGAATTTTCCTCAGCATTGGATAGTTCTTGAAAACGGAACTGTTAAATTTCACTGTCGCTACGGCACTGCTATCTTGCTCGTTCCACCAGCCGGTTGGTCGCGAACTGTTGGGCGGCTTAGCTACCAGCAACCAATTGGGTATCCGTACACCGATGGATCTTGGCGTTCTCCATCGGGAAATCGTGGCATCGCAGCGGACCGCTGTTTGGTCGGCGAAGCTCGCATAGGACCGCCTGGAGATCCCCCCAAGCATCCTCCTATCATCTCGTACAACCAACCAGATAGCGACAACTTCCATTAGTTGTTCCGAGAAATGTATTTTACCTGGCTGATGGTAACGCGAGAATTGTGCGTTTTAGCTAGGAGAATCGCGTTAAGTTTTCACCTTTTAACCTAGTTCCCTCCTTGCTGCCATTGACCGCCAGGTGGCTAACGGAATTTCCCCCAGGCGTAGAACTCAGCATCCTTGGGTGGATTACCGATTGGCATTCTAAATCAAAGATAGTGTCCAAACGTAAAGTTTAGGTTAAGGTGGCCTCGAAATCGACAGCCAAGCAGCATATGTCTAGCGCTGATGGCTCCGGTTAAGTTCTGGTATAGAGGTTTTTGTAGAGATTGAAACTTTCTATACCTCTCGCGCTTCCCTACAATAGAACCAAATCGATTGACCAACTAACAAAAGGCAGCCAAATATGCAGTTGCAGCTATCTACCTGGCCAGAAGTTGAAGAATATCTAAAGATTTCCTCGGGCATTGTCATTCCCATTGGTTCCACCGAACAGCACGGACCCAATGGGTTAATCGGCACCGATGCTATTTGTGCGGAAGCCATTTCTAAAGGAGTCGGCGACGAAACTGAAGCGTTGGTCGGTCCTACGATTAACGTGGGTATGGCCTTACACCACACCAGTTTCCCCGGCACGGTAAGCTTGCGACCGAGTACCTTGCTAGCTCTCGTCCAAGACTATATAACATTTTTAACCAAAGCTGGTTTTACTAAATTTTTCTTTATAAACGGTCACGGGGGCAATATGGCGACCGTAAAAGCTGCTTTTGCCCAAACGTATACCCATTTGAGCGAGTTACAAATCCCCAATAGCGATCGCGTTCAATGCCGTTTGGCTAACTGGTTTCTTTGTAGTTCCGTACGTAACTTAGCCAAAGAATTATACGGCGATCGCGAAGGTTCCCATGCCACCGCCAGCGAAGTCGCCGTCACCCAATTTCTCTATCCCGAAGCCATCAAAAACGTGGAACTAGACGCCCAACTCCCACCCCAAGATAAAATCTACGGTCCGGATGATTTCCGCCGCCGCCACCCCGACGGGCGCATGGGGTCCGATCCCAGTATGGCTACGCCCGAACACGGGGAACGCTTTTACAAAGCAGCAGTAAAAGAACTCAGCCAAGCCTACCGCGAGTTCTTACAAGCCGAATAAACCGGTTCGTACAAAGTATTTCTCTCTCGATAGGGTCTTTTGGCAGAGGTACAGGCAGCTTGTAACTGTTCTACGGACATACAAGTACCGCCCTGTGCCCCCGCCATGGTGGTAATATGTTCTTCCATCAACGTACCGCCAATGTCATTACAACCCCAGCGCAATGCTTCTGTAGCCCCTGCCAGACCGAGTTTCACCCAACTAGGCTGGTGGTTGGCAATCCAGTTACCCAGGAAAATCCGCGATACCGCTGTCAGCAGCAAAATATCTGCCAAAACCGGCTGGTCGCGCCCTACCCGACGGCGCAATGCTGGTGGTGCCTGTTCCCCCACAAAAGGCAGGAGAATAAACTCAGTAATGTGGGCAGGATACTGGCGAGAAACAGCTTTTTCTTGTAACTCTCGCAAGCGTTGCAAATGCTGTATCTGCTGTTGGGGCATTTCTATATGACCGCATAGCATAGTACTGGTGGTAAACACACCCACCGCTAGCGCCGCTTCTACAACATCCAACCAAGTTTGGGTATCGATTTTTTCCGGGCAAATCACCCGACGCACCTCATCCACCAAAACTTCCGCTGCCGTACCGGGCATGGAACCCACGCCAGCATCGTGCAAAGCAGCAATGGTTTCCTGGTAGCTAATGCCATCTTCGCGGGCAATAAATTGAATTTCTTGCGGGGAAAAAGCGTGGATGTGGAGTTGGGGAAAAGTTTGCCGAATTTGCTTGACAAGATTTATATAATATGATAATGAAGTGCCGTGCAATTTGGCTTGGGGATTCAATCCCCCTTGGATGCAAACCTCCGTAGCGCCGCGCTGTATTGCTTCGTCAATTTTAGAACGAATGGTATCTGCATCCAGCCAGTAAGCGCCTTCTTTGCCTTCATCGCGGCGAAAGGCACAAAAGCTACAGTGCTGCTCGCAAATATTGGTAAAATTGACGTTGCGGTTGACTACATAGGTAACCGTATCGCCAGCTTGACGCTTTCTCAGCATATCGCTGGTTTGGCGGATAGCTTCTATGGTATCGCGATCGCGTTGTTGCAAAAGAATTTCGCCCTCTGCCGGGGAAATATCTTCCCCAGCCAGGGCACGTTCCAGAATTTCAGAAACACTGCCCGTCATTTTCGCTTCGGTAAATGCTGTCATGGGTATAGCTCCTTAGTTTTAGCCAAATTTGCCTTCTTTTATGCTAGCGTTGTTGCTTTGAGAAGCTAGCAGGCGTTGGGCAATTTGACGATCTAGTTTGCCCATGGGGTAATCTGGCAGTTGCTGTAAAGATACCCAACGGGGAGAACTGTTCCCTTGGCTGGAAAGTTTGCCGTCAATCCAATGACAGCGATACACGTGCAGCGTGACGCGAAAGTGGGTATAGGCATGTTGCAGTACCGCGATCGCATTTTGCACCTGTACTTGACAATTAAAGTGCATTTGTAGCTCTTGGGGCAAGATTTCCGGTGCTTTTTTAGGCTGTTCGGTGGTAAAATTGGGAAATTCCCACAATCCACCCAACAATCCCTGTTTTTGCCGCTGCCGAATCAAAACCATATTTTGGTAAGAAATTACCGCCGCTACCATGGTGTAGTGGGGCTTTTTGCTCTTCGGCGGTTTCACTGGGCGTTGTTCTTGCAAACCCAAGGCATAGGCTTGGCAAACTTCCCGCAAAGGGCAAATCAAACAGCGGGGATTTTGAGGGGTGCAAATCGTTGCCCCCAAATCCATCCAGGCTTGGTTGTAGGCAGCCGCTTGCCCAGGCACCAAATGTTCGTTGGCTCGTTCCCAAAATTGGCGATCGCTTTGGGGATTGCCAATGGGTTGGTCAATATTAAATACTCTAGCCAAAACCCGCCGCAAATTGCCATCAATGGCCACCTCATCGCGACCAAATCCCATAGAAGCGATCGCAGCAGCGGTATATTGCCCGATACCAGGGAGTTTTTGCAATTGTTTGGCATCGGCAGGCAGTTTTCCCCCGTATTCTTGCACCACTTTTTGGGCGGCAGCGTGGAGGTTGCGCGCGCGCGAGTAATATCCCAATCCTTCCCAAGTTGCCAATACTTCCTGCAAATCGGCTTGGGCTAATGCTTCAATAGTAGGAAATTTTTCCATCCACCGGTGAAAATAGGGAATAACGGTTTCCACGCGGGTTTGCTGGAGCATGATTTCCGAAACCCAGATGGCGTAGGGATGGGGATGGTTTCGCCACGGTAAGTCTCGCTGGTGGGTAGCGTACCAGTCTAGCAGGGGTTGGGCGATGGTGGTAGGTTTAGTGGGCATGGGAGCGTACCGAGCGTACCGAGTGTGGGAGCTTGGGAGCGTGGGAGCGTGGGAGCGTGGGAGCGTGGGAGCATGGGAGCGTGGGAGCATGGGAGCGTACCGAGCGTACCGAGCATCCTTCAACAAACTCACCGCAAGTGGGAGGGTGGTGTTCCCTTAGCTATGGAAAAATGTATCACGCCTTTACGATAGAGGATGAAAGATAGGCAAGGCAATTTGGAACTATGAACGAGCAACTGTGGCTGTCGGCAGTGGCAGAAAATCGCGCGATCGCGGTTATCCGTGCTTCTAGCTACCAAAAGGGATACCATATGGCAGAAGCGGTGATTCGTGGCGGGATGCGTATGGTGGAAATTGCTTGGAATAGCGATCGCGCGCCGGAATTAATTCAAAATTTACGTTCGACATATCCCAATTGTGTTATTGGGGCAGGAACGCTGTTTGCTTGCGAGGATGTGCGCGGTGCCATTGCTTCGGGAGCACAGTTCTTGTTTGCTCCTCACTTTGAAGAAAGGATGTTGCGAGAAGCGACAAAACATCAAATTCCTATGATTCCCGGAGCATTAACGCCCAGCGAAATTGTGAAGGCATGGCAGGGGGGAGCGAGTTCTGTGAAGGTATTTCCGGCGGCTTCGTTAGGAGGTGCTGACTATATTGCTCGCTTGCAGGAGGTTTTGCCGGAGGTTCCTCTGATTCCCACAGGTGGGGTTACTGTGGAGAATGCTGGCGATTTTCTCAATGCTGGGGCGATTGCTGTGGGTTTATCCGGTAGTTTGTTTCCCAAGCAGGTTTTAGAGGCGGAACATTGGGAATCGATTGCCCAGCGATCGGAAGCTTTGGTGAGTTCTATAACCTAATAACGGCGATGGAGCGCAATTTTATTTATAATTGAACTATAGAGTTTTGTTTTTTCTTGGTTGCTTGTGGAATCTTGGTAGCGAACCGAGATGGTCAATTTTACCTTGATTGCCTACAGCTACCTGTTTCGCCGGAATTTTAGAGGGTAAGATGCTGGTGTCACTGCTGTATTTGATGCACTTGCAATTTTTCTTCGTCAATACAAGCGATCGCCAACCAAGAGATTTTCTGAAGTTTCCAATTTTTATAAATTTTTCCAACAATATTGAAACATTGTACTAGAGATTTTGGCTAAAGGGGTGAGGCAAGTTGCTTGAACGAATGTTCGGACAACCATATAATTGGCAACGCTGGGGCGTTTCGCTAATTTTGGGTGGCTTGTTGGCGGCGATGCCAGCGATGTCAACGGGGGAAGCGATGGTTGGGGCGGAAGGCGCGATCGCGCAAAAGATGGAATATCTCAAGGAGACGGATAAGAAATGGTTGGAAATCGATCTCACCAGGCAGCGGTTAATTGCTTGGGAAGGTGACCAACCAGTTTATGCGGTGGTGGTTTCTACGGGCAAGCCGTCTACGCCTACGCCACCGGGGATTTTTGCCATTCAATCCAAACATCGCTACGCCAGAATGCAAGGGGCGAATTACGATATTTCCCAAGTTCCCTATACGATGTACTATTACGGCGGTTATGCCATTCATGGGGCTTTTTGGCACAATCGTTTTGGCACGCCCGTTAGCCACGGATGCACGAATGTGGCGGTCGATCGCGCGCAGTGGTTTTTTGAATGGGCTTCTGTGGGCACGCCAGTGATTGTTCACGATGAGAGGGATTGGTGATTTCTGGTTCGATACCTATTTCAATAGATTTTGGCCTTGAAAGCCTAGCAGGAGGGGGAAATTGACACTCTCACGAATAGAATTCGTGAGATTCTCGCTTCATTGGGTGTGCCTAGATGGATTAGCTATGCTAGTCCATCCCC
>NZ_LNDC01000015.1 GCF_001870905.1 Geitlerinema sp. PCC 9228 | reverse complement strand
GCACAAGTGGTCTTGAATCGAGGTGTCGCAAGTACGTCCGGGCAGGGCGGAAAAATGCTCGTCGAGGGCAATGTCGCCGGGGATAGACTAGCATAGCTAATCCATCTAGGCACACCCAATGAAGCGAGAATCTCACGAATTCTATTCGTGAGATTGTCAATGGTTGTTGTTGCTGTTAAATGCAGGACGAACCAGAAGATAGCCAGCACCAAAGGCGACCGCAGCAATTAACGCGATCGCTACCATCAAACGCCAACCTCCTGTTTCTACATCATTTTGGCTATCTGCCGTAGGGGCATAAGGTTTTTCGGGTTGCTGACTGGTATGTTGTTTGGCTGGAGTTACAGAGGCTTTTCCCCAAGGATTAGACTGGTTTGAGTGTTCCCAATCTTCAGAACCAGAACCAGCCGCTAAGTCAAAATCCCGATCGACGTTCAGGAAAAATTCTCCACCCCTATTGTGGTGTTGGCTATTGCTGGCACCGGCAGGAGAAGATTGCAGGGCGTTGCTGGTTTCCTGTAGCTGCATAACCGAACGTACGGTTTTTTGGATTTCGGCTTGTAACTTCTGATTGTGAGCGACCAATTCTTGATTGCGATCGCTCAGTTGCTGGTTTTCTGACCTCAGAGACTCCACCATGGCTCTGGTATTCTGCAGTTCCGCCGCCAGTTCTCGATAAACGGAAAGGGGAACTGACGGAGAAGCATTTTGACTGTCTTGACCGGGAGAAGGGGAGTTAACCATAAATCGCTCGGGGATCGAAAGCCACCACGTTAAAATCTCTTCATACTTTATTTACTACGCCGAGCCTCCAAAACCGCTTGGCGAAATCCCAAAACAATTAAGATGTTCGCCAGGGTTAAAAACACCTCGGCGCTACCATGTAACCAGTCTACATTAGCCAAGGCTTTTCCGTATTGCATTTTGGCGTAGATGCCGGCGGGAATGGTGACGGCGACAAACACCAAGGTCATATAAAATCCCACCAATGCCAATCTAGGTGTTTGGCCGGAACGGGTCAAAAACCACAAAAATCCTAGGTAGGGAAACAAGGAAATTGCAAATAGATTATCTTTAGAAAACATAAACCTTGCTAGTTACGACTTTGGGAACGTTGCCGAGAACGTTGGTTGCTGGTTCGCCAAATCAACCAAGCAGCGATGCACAGGGTGGTATTACCCACTACAGTCATAGTGGCTTGCAGGTTTACCAACCAAGCAAGGGAGGGAGAATTGTCGAAAAAGTGCCAAGTACAGGCACACATGGCACTCACCAAGGCAGGAAACATGGCTGCTGACAGCCATCGCCAGGTTTTCTCGCCGCTAATATCGGCATACAGCCACACCATCCAAATGGCGGCCATCCATTCAATGACGCTGGAGACGTGAATAATCCAAGTGGGAATGGAAAGTGCGTTCATGGAAAAACTATGGAAATAATATTGTATCTATTGTTTCTATATTATCGTTGTTGGTGCGCTGGTGAAATTTCTGGTTGATGGTATGGTGATTTTCTATAACAGGCACTTGAGAAAATCCGAACGGGAAGGCTATGGTCAAAGCAGTGATTTGCGGTTATTACGGAAAGGGAAATGCTGGGGATGAGGCTTTGTTGGCGTCTTTGCTGCAAATGCTCCCCCAGCATGTGGTACCGTTGGTTCTATCGGCCGAGCCCGTTCGCACGCGCAGACGCTACCGGGTGCAAACTTGCGATCGCATGTCGGCGTGGTTGGTTTGGCGAGCTTTGCGTCAGGCAGATGCGTTGATTTTGGGTGGCGGCAGTTTGTTCCAAGATGCCACCAGCTGGCGCAGTCCTTTGTATTACGCTGGTATTGTTGGTTTGGCGCAGGGGATGGGATTAAAAACCATTGCTTGGGGGCAAGGGATTGGACCCCTACAGCGTCGCTTCGTACGAAATTTGACCCGGCGCGCCTTTTCTCGGTGTACGGCGGTGAGCGTTCGCGATGTGGCTTCGGCAGAACTGCTGCGGCAATGGCAAGTTAATTGTACTTTGGCACCAGACCCGGTTTGGGCTTTGCAGGAGAAACCAGCCAAGCATTTGGCGGATTTGCCGGCACCGCGGGTGGCAGTGACTCTGCGATCGCATCGAGCGTTAACTCCGCCGCGTCTGGATACAATTGTTAAGGCTTTGATTGCTTTTCAGAAGGCGACGGATACTTGTATTTTATTAATACCGTTCCAACAGTCCCAAGATCGTGCGATCGCAGAACGCATCCAACCGCAACTTCCCGATAGCAGTCATATTGTAGATTGGGAAGACCCGAGAGAACTCAAGGGGATTTACAACGGGGTGGAAATGGTGATTGGTATGCGTTTTCACGCACTTTTAATGGCATCTGCCGCCGCTTGTCGTTGTTTTGCCATTAGCTACGACCCCAAGGTCACCCAATTCATGCAAGACTTTGAAGTGCCGGGGTGGGAATTGCAAGCCTTACCAGAAGATGCCCAGGAAATGACTCAGGCTTGGTTGGAACACTACGCCAATGGGGAAGCTTTGACTGCCGCTCAAATTGAAGCTTACCGCGATCGCTGTTTGTTGCATCAGGAGTTTTTGGCAGAGGCTTTCCGAGAAAATTCTTATTGAATAGATTAAATCCCTCTAAAACTCCTGGCTGCCGCCCTCCCCCGAACTTGCGGGTAACTACAGGTTCTTTTTGCTAAGGCACAGGGGGTTCTTCCCCATAAGTCTACAGCAGAATTTCATTTGTTAATCCGTGCAGTAAATGCTTAACACCCCACAATTTTCTATCAGCCTTATACCATTTCTGAAAAACCATAATTTTCCGGGGTTTTCTAATTGCCGTGGTAAGAGTACTTCGTGAAGTGTCCCTACAATCACACCCCGATTACTTATTGCAAATTTATCAGAGAACTGGATAGAAGAATATCCCAAACAACGGCTGGTCAGTTCTTTAGAAAAGTCCGGCTTAAAAATTCGGGAAGAATATCAAGATAAACTCCACCCCTATCACTACTTTTTTATTTGGGAAAAGAAAGGGAACAATGGTTGCTAATCTAAAATTCTAGAATGGATTTGTTCTTATTTTCTCAACTTTTCTTTTTGACGAGTTGAGTCGATCTCGCCAAACCATCCCAGACGGTAGAAGAAGTATATCATCCCCCCAGCGATCGCAGCCATCACTCCCAACACGGTGGGATACCCCCAATACCAGTTTAACTCCGGCATATTCCAAGGAGAAGCGTCGGGGTTGAAATTCATGCCATAAATCCCCGCTACAAAGGTTAGCGGAATAAAAATCGTGGAAACCACCGCCAAAATTTTCATAATTTCGTTGGTTTTGTTGCTAATGGCGGATAAATAGACATCCATCAAACCCGAAGTTAATTCCCGATACGCTTCCACCAAATCTAGCACCTGTATAGCATGGTCGTAGCAATCGCGCAAGTAAATTTGCACTTCTTTAGACAGCAAATCGCGATTGTCTTGCTGGCTGGATTGAATTAACTTGTTAATGGCATGGCGTTGGGGCCAAATAGCGCGACGCAAGGCAATTAATTCCCGGCGAATTTGATAAATTTTCTCTAAAGTTTGCTGGCTGGGTTGATTGACCACTTCTTCTTCCAATTCTTCGATATATTCTCCGTATTCTTCTAAAACAGGAAAGAAGCCGTCAATCACCGCATCTAGCAAAGCGTAGGTTAAAAAATCGGTTCCCTGTTTCCGCAAGTTGGCTTTGTTACTGCGAATGCGATCGCGTACTGGTGCAAAACAATCGTATTCAGGTTCTTCCTGAACGGTAAGCAAATAGTTGCTGTCTACCACAAAACTAACTTGTTCGGTAAAAAATCCCCGTTCTTCGGGATTGAGCATCACCATCCAGGCAATAATTAAAATCCGATCTTCGTAAACTTCTACTTTGGGTCGTTGGGGAACATTGACAATATCTTCCAACACCAAAGGATGCAACTGAAAAACTTCTCCCAAACGTTTTAAAATGGCTTCACTGCCCAAGCCAGCCACATCCAACCAAGTAACCGCATCGGATTCTAAATAGGACTGGCATTCTTCTGGAGTTTCAATGCGTCGGCGATTGAGGCGTTGGGCATCGTATTCCAGCAAAAGCATTTTCGGTGGGGCGGCATCGGCTTCGATGCTCAGGGTTCCTGGGATGCTACCCGGTTGGTCGTAGAAAAAATCAAAATAGTTTTCTTCTTTTTCTTCTTTCTCTTCTTTTTCAGTTTGTTCTGTTGGTTCGGTTTCGCTGAATGTATCTTGTTTGTCTGAAAAATACATGAATTCAAGACTGCCTAAAAAGTGCTATTTTTGGGAAGATAACAATTTCCTCACGGGTTAATTGCTTTGTTTTCCCTGAAATCTTGGTTGCAAAACTACCTACACCAAAAAGCCAGTGAAGCGATTTCCCAATGGCAGAGTCGAAAGCAAAATCTATCGATTTCACCAGCGGAAATTCCCCTACAGCAGGTCAAACAGTTCCATCAGACCATCTACCTAAGTGCGATCGCGTTTTCCCTAGGGAAATTGTCCCCCCTTCCACCGCCAGAAATCGCCCAAAAATTGGCGGCACGGATAGCTGCTTCCCATTGTAGCAACTGGTTGCAGGTGGAGGTGGTTTCATCGGGATTATTGAGTATTGTCGTTGGCGATGAAGCCATAGCAGAGTGGCTGCAGCAACTAACTCAGGATGGTTTTCTGTCAAGCGGTAAAACACCAATGCCATCCCCGAGGAAAAACCAACCATCCGCCGCAGATATCTTTTTTCTCCAATACAGCCATGCTCGTTGTTGCTCTCTCATCCGTCTTGCCCATCGGGAAGCGATTATTACCCTAAAAAATCCCCATCCCAGTGTCAATCCTTTTCTATGGCAAGTACGATCTCCCCACCCCTTTCCCTGGCTGAATCCCCATCAAATGCTACAACTAACCCTGCCAGCTGAAAAACAAGCTCTCTTTTACCTTGTCGCCACCACCGATGCTGCGAACTGTACGGAGCGACATCCCCCGCCGTGGCATAAGCTGGTCGGCAATTTGAGCGAGGCATTTTGCCGGTTCCACAGCCAATGTCGCATTTTTGACGAAACGCGCACAGATAATTTATATTTAGCGCAAGCTAGAATTGGATTAGTTATTGCAATTCATCGGTTGCTACATCTTTTTTTGGGGGCGTATTTGCACTCAGAAACGCCTCTGGAACTCTAGTTTTCTCTTGCGATCGCGGTTTCGCTGGTAGAAAATCCAAAAAATTTCCGAGGGGGATGGACAAATCCCGTTTTTTTCCTGTATATTCTATAAGTGAGTGTGAGGAGCGAACCAGATAGGGTACCGAGACGAAACGCGGCCAGTCGTCGGTACCCTTTCTGATTTTTAGGGGGATTTTTTCTGTATTTCAGGCTACATATTTCCCAAAAGCGATCGAGCCTGTTTGGGTAGTTCCCCAGGCAAGTTTTTCCCCCGATTGAAGTAGAATTTTAAACGCTCCATTTCATACCAAACCTGACCAGTAAAACTACATTTTTTGGCAAGAGCAGGCACGGGGACACTGCCCCTATAGCTTGCGATCTATATAATCGGATTTCATATAACGCTATCTTTTCGGTACAAAAAATGAAAGGGCAGTCTCTGGGACTGCCCTTTTGCTATCTATTCGCTAGTTTGGCGAAATTTGGTTAGGAATCAGCTCCTTGGGGAAGCAGTTCCTGTTGGTCTTCGGGATTGTCGGCAGGCGTAATTTTCACCTGACCGTCTTCGGAGTTAATATCCACAACGGCCGTATCGCCTTCTTTGATGCGACCGGAGAGGATTTCTTCTGCCAAGGCATCTTCTAGCAGACGCATGATGGCACGGCGTAGGGGTCGTGCTCCATAGGTTTCGCTGTAACCTTCGTCCACCAGACGTTCTTTGAAAGAGTCGGTGACTTGCAGTTCGATGCCTTGCTCGGTGAGGCGGCTGAAGACTTCCCGCAGCATGATTTCGGAAATCTCTTTGACTTCCTCTTTGTTGAGCTGGCGGAAGACGATAATTTCGTCGAGACGGTTGAGGAACTCAGGTCGGAAGTACTGTTTCATTTCTTCGTTGACCAGAGACCGGATGCGGTTGTACTGGGCATCGGCTGCGTTTTCCTCGAACTCGAAGCCCAAACCGCCGCCACCTTTTTCGATGACCTTGGAACCAATGTTGGAGGTCATGATTAGCAAGGTGTTTTTGAAGGAAACCGTGCGACCTTTGGCATCGGTGAGGCGACCGTCTTCTAAAATTTGCAGCAGCATGTTGAAGACGTCGGGGTGGGCCTTTTCGATTTCGTCGAACAAGACCACGGTGTAAGGACGGCGGCGGACCGATTCGGTGAGCTGACCGCCTTCGTTGTAGCCGACGTATCCCGGTGGCGACCCAATGAGCTTGGAGACGGTATGGCGTTCCATGAATTCGGACATGTCCAGCCGAATCATGGCATCTTCGGAACCGAAGAAGTAGGAAGCCAGGGCTTTGGTGAGCTCGGTTTTGCCGACGCCGGTGGGACCGGAGAAGACAAAGCTAGCAATGGGTCGGTTGGGGTTCTTCAAGCCGACGCGGGCGCGACGTAAGGCCCGGGAAACGGCTTTGACGGCTTCTTCCTGTCCGATCAACCGCTCGTGTAGGGTGTCTTCCATGTTGAGCAGTTTTTCGGATTCGGTTTCCGTGAGCTTGTTCACGGGAACGCCGGTCCAGCTGGCGACGATGTGGGCAATTTCTTCAGTGTCTACTTTGGGGGCTTCCCGGTCTTCGTTGCCTTCGGCTTTGCGACTTTGGGCGATGGAGCGGATTTGGGATTTGATTTCCATTTCCCGATCGCGCAGTTCGCCAGCACGGTCGAAATCTTGCGATCGCACGGCGTCGTCTTTATCCCGCATCACTTGCCGCAGTTCTTGGTCAAGTTCTTTGGCAGCGGGAGGCAGTTGGGATTCGAGCAGGCGTACCCGGGAACTGGCTTCGTCGATGAGGTCGATGGCTTTGTCGGGCAGGTAGCGATCGCTGATGTAGCGGTCGGAGAGCGTAGCTGCTGCTTCTAGTGCTGCATCGGTGATGCTGAGCTTGTGGTGTTGTTCGTAGCGTTCCCGCAGACCGTAGAGAATTTCAATGGTTTCTTCCACGGTCGGTTCGCCGACCATGACTGGCTGGAAGCGACGTTCCAAGGCAGCATCCCGTTCGATGTGCTTGCGGTATTCGTCGAGGGTGGTGGCACCGATGCACTGCAGTTCGCCGCGAGCGAGGGCTGGTTTCAAAATGTTGGCGGCATCGATGGCTCCTTCCGCAGCGCCAGCACCAATGAGGGTATGTACCTCGTCGATGGTCAAGATGACGTTGCCGGCGGAGCGGATTTCGTCCATGATTTTCTTCAACCGCTCTTCAAATTCGCCCCGATACTTGGTACCGGCGACCAACAAGCCAATATCGAGGGTGACGACCCGTTTGTCTTCGAGAATATCGGGCACATCTTTGTTGGCAATGCGCTGGGCGAGTCCTTCCGCGATCGCGGTTTTCCCGACACCAGGTTCGCCAATCAACACGGGATTGTTTTTGGTGCGCCTTCCCAAAATTTGGATCACCCGTTCGATTTCTTTTTGGCGTCCTACCACCGGATCGAGCTTGCCTTCGGCGGCCATTTGGGTCAGGTTGGAGCCAAACTCGTCGAGGGTTGGGGTTTTGGTGCGTCCTTGGGGGGCACTGCTGGAAACCTCCGCGGTTTCACCGAGCATGCGGATCACTTGCGTGCGTACTTTAGACAAGTCTACGCCCAAGTTTTCTAGGACGCGGGCAGCAACGCCTTCCCCTTCGCGAATCAGACCCAAAAGAAGATGTTCGGTGCCAATATAGTTGTGTCCTAACTGGCGCGCTTCTTCTAAAGATAGTTCTAAAACTCTTTTTGCCCTTGGGGTAAACGGAATTTCTACGGCGACAAATCCGGAACCGCGACCAATGATTTTTTCCACTTCAATGCGGGCGTCTTTGAGGTTCACCCCCATCGATTTTAAGACTTTGGCGGCGACGCCGGTTCCCTCTCCAATTAGTCCCAGGAGAATTTGCTCCGTTCCCACAAAGTTATGGCCCAGACGACGTGCTTCTTCCTGGGCGAGCATAATTACTTTAATTGCTTTTTCTGTAAAGCGTTCAAACATGGCGTAATTCCATCACCTGCTGCGTACCCGTGTTTCGATCGTAGCATAGAGAAAAGGATTCGCTGTTATTATTGGCACCAATATGGGGATCGATTTCTCCAGCTACGAAAATTTTTTACAGTTTTTTACACGATCGTCTGACCGCGTTGGTAAGTAGATTGGATAAGAATTTTCCTGAAGTTTTGGTAACAATTTACACGAATTTTTCACCTTTGCCTTTCATTTTGAATCGTTTGGTCCCAATTGGCAACTTAAGGCGCGATCGCTTACCAATTTTTGCCAAATTGTTAAATCTTCCTTAAAGTTTTCTGCTTGCAGCCCCGGACGCCAAAGCACCAAAGCATCTTCCCCATCTTCATAATAGCGCCGCCGCCTACCCAAAATTTCAAAACCAAATTTCTGGTACAGCGCGATCGCCGCCCGATTGGAGGAACGTACTTCTAGGGTAGCCCATTGCAAGCCCCGTTGGTGTGCTGCGAGCAACAAACCGTACAGCAAAACTTGGCCGCCTCCCATACGGCGGTATTGGGGATGCACCGCTAGCAGAATCACGTGGGCTTCTTCGGCAACGGACCACAAACAGCCCATCCCCACCACCCCTGGCGAAGAAACCTGGGGAGAAGTTGGCGTCAGAACCAAAAAATCGCTTGCCGGACTTTCCAATTCCTGTTGGTAGCCAGAGCGACTCCAAAACTTCCCCCAACACAGTCGGTCCAGGGTGACGATGGCGGGTAGATCTTCGGGGGAAGCTGGTTTGATTTCTAAAAAAGCCACAGCTGCTAATTGTACACTGGTTAAATAGACAAACCGATTGTAAGACATTCACAAAGGAAAGCTGGAAATATCAATGGTAGTAAGCCCTTCTGCTGGTGTAGACAATACCGCACGTCAGTACCTTGCCAACTTGCCCGCCGATCCCAACGATGCCAACGCGCCTTCGGTTAACCAGAACCTGCTGCCTTTGACAGCGAAGGTTAACGACCGCGATACCTTGGAAATCGGCGGCTGCGATGTAGCTACCCTAGTAGCACAATTCGGTTCGCCTTTATTTATTCTCGACGAAACGTCCTTGCGAACGGCTTGCCGTCAGTACTACCAAACCTTCCAACAACACTATGAGGGTCCATTCCAGATTTTATATGCCTCCAAAGCCTGGAGCTGTTTGGCGATCGCCACGATCGTAGCCAGCGAAGGGTTGGGTATGGATGTGGTCAGTGCCGGCGAACTGCACACCGCCGTTCAAGCTGGCATGGTCCCGGAAAAAATCTACCTGCACGGCAACAACAAATCCCAACTGGAACTGGAATACGCCATTGAAGTAGGTTGCACCATTGTGGTGGATAACTGGTGGGAGTTGCGCACCTTGCAAGAGCTAGCCCGCGATCGCGAAAACGTGCCCGTCATGTTGCGATTCACCCCGGGCATTGAATGCCACACCCACGAGTACATTCGCACCGGTCACATCGATAGTAAATTTGGCTTCGATCCGGATAGCCTCGATGGCGTGTTGCAGGCATTACAAGAAGCGCCACAGCTGCGGTGCGTTGGTTTCCATGCCCATATTGGTTCCCAAATCTTTGAACTGCAACCCCACCAGGACCTAACCAAGATTCTGGTACAGTGGTACCAAAAAGCCCAACAGGCGGGATTGCCAGTCAGCGAAATTAACGTTGGTGGTGGTTTGGGCATTTGCCATACGGAAGCGGAACATCCTCCCAAAATCCAACAGTGGGTGCAGGTAGTTTGCGAAGGCATTCAGAATGCTTGTCGCGAAGCCAACATCGACCTGCCCAAACTTTTGTGCGAACCCGGGCGATCGCTCATTGGCACCACTTGCGTCACCGCCTATACCGTGGGGTCTTCCAAAGAAGTCCCCGGCATTCGCAAGTACATCGCCGTGGATGGAGGCATGTCGGACAACGCCCGTCCGATTACCTACGGTTCCGAATACCGCGCCGCGATCGCCAATCGCATGTCAGTACCTGCGAACGAAACCGTGACCATTGCCGGCAAACACTGCGAATCCGGAGATATTCTCATCGCCGATGCTCGCCTGCCGGCCAGCGAACCTGGAGATGTCCTCGTCGTCATGGGTACGGGTGCCTACAATTACAGCATGGCTTCCAACTACAACCGCATTCCCCGACCGGCAGCGGTACTGGTCAACAATGGCGAAGCCAACACGATTTTGCAGCGGGAAACCTATCAAGATTTGCTGCGCCAGGATCGGTTGCCCCAGCGGTTGATTGCCCCTTCCCAATAAGGAAGTCTCCCCTGGGTTGGTGCTTCGGGGACTAGCGATCGCGATTTCACCGGTTTGGCTTGCTAAACGGGCAGCGATCGCTGGTTCCCACCCACCTGCCCACGTCGCGATGAGTAGCTAAATCACAGCACCAGGTTCACGCCATACCAATGGGATATTTTGGGACGCTATGGACGCCTTATGGAATACCGAACCAATATTTGCTGCTGGCGGCGAGCATTATCGAACCGTCCTCCATCTGGGAATTTTGGCAACAGTGGCTGCAACACCCCATCGATCTTTTTTTGGTGTTTGCCCTGAGCTATCTGATGCTGGCCATTATCGGCGAGCGTCGAACCTTATGGATGGTGCGCGGCTTTATTATCCTGGTGTTTTTCTGGATATTATGCACGCAGTTGCAATTGGTTTTGATGAGTTTCGTCTTGGAAAAACTCGTCACTGGCGCGGCGGTGGCCATGGCCGTGCTGTTGCAATCGGAATTTCGCCGGTTTCTCGAACAGCTGGGACAGGGCAAGGTTCTCCAACTTTTTCAATCTTCCGCACCAGTTCCCAAAGTCAATAGCGTCATTGACGAAATTGTCGAAGCGATCAAAGAACTCTCACAAAATCGTACTGGGGCTTTGCTGATTCTCGAAACGGGGGACCCCCTCGACGAGCGGGATTTTTCTGTTCCAGGGGTCAAAATCAACGCCGAAATTTCTAAGGAATTGTTGCAAAGCCTGTTTCAAACCACAACCCTTTTGCACGATGGGGCGGTCTTAATTCGGGAAGCCCGGATTGCTGCGGCGGGGGTCATTTTGCCCATTTCCGAACGGGCCACCAGCCGGCGGTTGGGAACGCGCCATCGCGCGGCCATGGGTATTACCGAACGGGTCGATAACTGCTTGTGTGTGGTAGTCTCGGAAGAGACTGGATCGATATCGGTAGCCGAGCGAGGTCGCCTAAACCGCCCCCTGACCAGCAGTAAGTTGAGGGATATCTTAAAGGAACGATTCTCACCATCTGCGAACCGCGAAGCCGTGGCACCCAATTTACGCAATTTACGCAGCTTAGGACTTCAACTTACCGCGCGCGGTAAGGCACTAGGGTCTCGCTTGCTACGTCTACGTTCATCGGCTTCTCGGGAGAAAAAATGACTGCTAAGCCAACTGTGTTACACGAGCTACCTGCCGATTTGGACCGGGAAAAACTGCCCCAACATGTGGCGGTAATTATGGATGGGAACGGACGCTGGGCACGCAACCAGGGATTGCCCAGAATTGTGGGGCACCAGCACGGCGTCGATGTGTTAAAAGATCTGTTGCGCTGCTGTCGGGATTGGGGCATTCAAGCCTTGACGGTGTATGCTTTTTCCACGGAAAACTGGAAGCGTCCCCTCTCGGAGGTGGAATTTTTAATGACCTTGTTCGAGCGGGTGCTGCGGCGCGAATTGGATGAGATGGTTGCAGAAGATGTGCGCATCCAGTTTGTGGGCAATTTGCAGGCGCTGCCGCGATCGCTGCAGGAGGAAATCGACCGAGCCATGGCCGCCACCCGCGACAACCGGGGGATTCGATTCAACGTTGCTACCAATTACGGCGGACGTCAGGAAATTTTACAGGCTTGCCGTGCCCTTGCCCGGCAGGTACAGCACGGACAGATCCAACCGGAAGAAATTGACGAGAATCTATTTTCTCGCCACCTTTATACGTCCAATCTGGAAGACCCGGATTTGTTTATCCGCACCAGTGGTGAAATGCGCCTGAGCAATTTTTTGCTGTGGCAGCTGGCCTATACGGAAATTTACGTCACGGATACGTTATGGCCCGACTTCAACCGCCAAGAGTTTTATCGGGCCATTTACAACTACCAACAACGCCACCGTCGTTTTGGCAAGGTCTAGGGACCGGCAAAGACGGCTTCTTCTATGTCCTGACGAGACAGGGAATATTTAAAGGTGCGTCGAACGTCGCGCGCGCCGTCGCCAGCTTTCAGATAGCGGACGGCGATTTGATCGATCTCCAGGGCCAGTTCGGCTTTCCATTCCGGACGTTCTAAATACCAGCAATGCAGTTGATTCTCGTCTTGCTGGCATCCCAACTCCCGCAGCCAGGTTTCAATATCCGGTAAGGGATGGTTGTACAGGGGTGTATCGGCAGGTGGTAAACTCATAAGATTTTGCCAACGTTGGTCCATCGGAAACAGGTCTCTAGCTATTTTTCCCTAGAGGCAAAAACCTGGCCCCAAAACGAGAGCCAGAGATTCTAAAGATTCGGTGGTGGTCTCCTGCTGGGTCAATCCCACCACAATGGCAAGCAGCAAACAGGCCAAAATCGTGGTCCCCAACAAAAACAGAGAAAATAGTTCGCCGCCGGATAGGGGCCGGTCGATGGGGTCGATATAGGCAGAATCCCCCCTTTCAACCGGCGGTTCCTTTTCGGCCATAGCTGCATAAATGCTAGCGAGGCGTTGGGCATATAACTGGCGGTCGTAAGCCAGCCGCCTTTGGGGATTGCTTAACGTGGCGTAGGCTTCGTTGAGTTGTTGGAATTTTTCTTTGGCCGTCGCTGTGGGTAAATCGGTGGTATCGGGATGGTATTGTTTGCTCAGCTGACGGTACATGCGTCGGATTTCCATAGGCGAGGCTGTGGGGGCAACTCCCAGGATTTGGTAGTAGTTGCCTGTGGCTGCCCTGGTGTTGGCGAAGCCGTTTTGTTGTTTTTGGTTGGTTTCGCTACGTGCTGTCACCGCCAATCCCCTCTTCGCTATGTTCGAGAGCCACCACGGCTCATTCTAGACACATATTTTTACACAAATGCTGGTTCGATTTCTGTCTATAGATCCCAAATTCTCCACAGCCAAACTGGCAGCTGGCTTACGGGGGCGGGGACCATTTCCCCGCGAAAATCCAACAGCTGTACAAAGAGTAAATAGGCGAGCGCTAAAATGATAGAGATAGCCCCTGTGGCGATCGCGACAATTTTTCCACGTTTCATAGCGTTTTTGATCTAAAAATTTGGTTTTGGATGGGGTAAATTTTTCCTAGGAAAGGAGGTTTTGCCACCTCGCTCGAAATCCCGGGCACTTCCCGAAAGTTGGCTAAATTTGGCAGCAGAGCCTCTCTAGAGGCCAATTTCTACAGTTAATTTTAAGGCATCTGCTCTCGCGATCGCCACTAACTTCCACTGCATGCGTTCCTTTAGATACAAAAACAGGTCGTCAAAATTATGTCTGCTGAAGTTGATACGACAACTGGCCTTTCCGATTCCCTCCCCACTTCCGGAGAACCGGACATTATCTTGCAAACCTGGAACCTGAAAAAGTCCTATCGCACCGGTTTCTGGATGAACCGAAAAATCGAATCCCTCAAGGACTGTACCCTCACCATTTATCGCGGAGAAACCTTTGGTTTGCTGGGACCCAACGGGGCAGGCAAAACTACGTTGTTGAAAACCTTGTTGGGAATTGTCAAACCCACTGGAGGTCGTGGCGTTTTGTTGGGGCATCCCTTGGGAACGCGCTCGGTTCGCCAGCGGGTGGGCTATCTCCCGGAAAATCCTTATTTTTATTCTTACCTCACCGGTTGGGAAGTGCTACAATTTGCTGGTGGACTGCTACAAGTTCCCCGATACATCCAACGCCAGCGCATTCCACAACTTTTGGATTTGGTGGGTCTTTCGCAACAATCGGCACGGAACAAACAGCTACGCCAGTATTCTAAGGGCATGCTACAGCGCATTGGTATGGCCCAAGCCTTGATCAACGATCCGGAGGTGGTCTTTTTAGACGAACCCATGTCGGGATTGGATCCGTTAGGACGCTACCAAATCCGCGAAATTATTTTCTCTTTGAAAGAACAAGGCAAAACCATCTTTTTTAATAGTCATGTCCTTGCGGATGTGGAGCAAATTTGCGATCGCGTGACCATTTTAGCCCGGGGAAAAGCGATCTGTTCTGGTGCCATTGATGAGTTGTTGGGAACGGCTGATGCCTACCATGTAAGCGGCCAAGGGGGCGATCCGGCAGTTCTCCAGCAGTGGCTGCAAGATTTAACGTTTTCTGGCGATCGCTGGTCCGGTTCCTTAAAAGGAGACAGTCAAGATTTTCTCTCCAGTCTTACTTTGATGGGTGCCAAACTTTTAGAAATGCGCCAAGCGCGTCCCAGTTTGGAAGAGTTTTTTGTGGAACAAATTCGCCAGCGGGGATGGGAAACCAGCCAATAGTTCCCAATTCCCCAATTTTCGATGGGGTGGATATTTAATACCATTTCTTTAAAGTCTGCAATCAATGATTGAGGGGGGGTCTAGGGGCGCTCACACGTGGTGCCCCTACCAGGGAAATCGGGAAATCTCAAAAAATTTAAGCGCTTCACTCTATTCAAACGGATTTTATATGATTATTCTTTAGACACGGTAGCACGATAAAAAAGTAGAGACTTGCAGGCACACAAGCAAAAGCCTACAAAATCCCTACCTTAGGAGTTTTTCTCCTCAGAATCGGTTGGGAAACACATCCCTGAGGAAATCGAATTCTTTAATTAAATAAAACTTTTTTTCGACGCCTGGCGACGGTCTTCCCGCGGCTTCGCTTTGTTGACACGCATGGAACGACCCATATGTTCCTTGCCATCGAGGGAAGAAATGGCCGTATCTTCGTTGGTTTCGTCCGATAGGTCCACAAAAGCAAATCCACGCATGCGTCCGGTTTCCCGGTCCGTAGGCATGACAATGCGTTTGACTTCGCCGTAGTCTTGAAAAACGTCTCGGAGATCGTCTTCGGTGGCGCGGTAGGATAAATTGCCGACAAAAATGGTCATTGAACGAACTTTGGTAACTGGTGAACGAGAGCCCAAGGATTGTCTGGGTGAGGTATCCAGGCCATTAAAGGAATCCAGGGACCTCACCATCCCTCTGCCAGAAAATTCCGGCGATCGCATCGCCAAATTCCCGATTGTGAGGGGCACACAGACAAATTTCCTTTGGGTGCTACTATCCTAACCTATTTCTAGAGGTTTGGGATATAACTTAGACTACAAAACTTTCAACCCCCCATTCATCTACCCAGACCGAGAAACCAAACAACGGGGATCGTTACTCAATCTCAATCGACTGCGGTCCTTGACCGTCGCCGTTGCCGTTACTGTTGCCATCGTGGCGGCTAGCCGTGGGTGCAGAAATTGATTCTCCGCTTTGGCTTTCCAGCCACTGTTTGACAGGATCGTCGTTTAGGTTGAGGTGAAACACCCCAGAAACAAAGCCACCCAGAAACGCAATGGGACTTTGTAAAATTTTCTCGGTAAGTGGGTTCAGCTCGTCCAAAAACATAAACTCCCAACCTCCTTAGCTATCCCCTCGATTTGTATAGTTTAATTAACTATCTTAGCAACCCAACCGTTGCCGGTCATTGGTAGCAGAAAAACTTTTCTCCCAATAACCGGCCCAATATTTTATTGATAATGTAAACGATTGGGATGTTCACAAACGACTATTTTAGGAAAAATTCCTAGTTTGCGATCGCATTTCATTTGAAATTGTGCCAACTAGCCAGACAGTTTTTGTTCGATGAGTTGGTTGGTCAGTTGCGGGTCGGCGCGTCCGCTGGTTTGTTTCATCACCTGTCCCACAAAGAAGCCTTTCACCTTGGTCTTGCCATTGCGGTATTTCTCCACTTCCTTGGGATGCGCCGCCAAAATTTCGTCGATAATCCCTTCTAGAGAACTGGTATCGGAAATTTGGGTCAGACCCTTGCTTTCCACCAATTCCTTGGGAGAACCGCCTTGGCTGAGTAGTTCCGGCAAGACTTCTTTGGCAATTTTGCTGCTAATGGTATTTTCCCCAATCAACGCGATGAGTTCGGCGAGTTCGGCAGGTTGAAAGGGAATTTCCGTAATGCGCACTTTTTCGCTTTTCAGATAGGCAGTGATATCCCCCATAATCCAGTTAACTGCTGGTTTGGGGTCGGCACCGGCTTCTAGGGTTTGCTCAAAATATTCTGCCACATCCCGGTCTTCCGCGATCGCGCGCACGTCGTAGGGAGACAGACCCAATTCCTCCTCATAGCGGCGGCGTTTTTGCGCTGGCAACTCCGGCAGTTCCGATTGCCACTGTTCGATTTGCTGGGAAGTCAGTTCGATAGGCGGCAAATCCGGTTCCGGGAAATAGCGATAGTCGCTGGATTCCTCTTTGCTGCGCATACTAATGGTTTTCTGGCTACCCTCTTCCCACAAACGGGTTTCCTGAACCAGAGACTCGCCTTTTTCCATAGCTTCGATTTGCCGGTCGATTTCGTAATCGATCGCCCTTTGGATAGCATTAAAGGAGTTCATGTTTTTAATTTCTACTTTGGTCCCGAACTCCTGATTCCCCACCGGACGTACGGAAATGTTCACATCACAGCGTAGGGATCCTTCTTGCATGTTGCCATCGCTAACCCCCAAATACCGCAAAATCCGACGCAACTCTTGCGCGTATTCCGCCGCTTCCAAACCGGAACGCATGTCGGGTTCGGAAACAATTTCGATGAGGGGAACGCCGCTGCGATTGTAGTCTACCAGGGAGTAGGCAGAACCCGCCAAGCGATCGCTACCGGCATGCACCAATTTTCCGGCATCTTCTTCCATATGCAGCCGGGTAATGCCAATTTTTTTACGAATGGGATTTTCGTTTTCGTCTACCAGCTCGATTTCCAACCAGCCATTTTTCGCAATGGGGAGGTCGTACTGGGTAATTTGGTAGTTTTTCGGCAAGTCGGGATAAAAATACTGCTTGCGGTCGAACTTGCTGTAAGGAGCAATCTCGCAATTGAGCGCCAGTCCGGCTTTGACAGCATATTCCAAAGCTTTTTGGTTGAGAACGGGAAGCGTTCCTGGCAATCCCAAGCATACCGGGGAAATGTTGGTGTTGGCAGGCGCGTTAAATTCGGTGGAACTGCTACAAAAGATTTTGCTTTGTGTTTTTAGCTGGCAATGGGTCTCCAGACCTATGATGGCTTCGTACTCGGTTTTGACGGGTGCAGTGGTGGTCATGAGCGTACAAGTTCCCTTTACTGCGTCGTAGGTTTGCTGTTGCTGGATAAAAACTCAGTCTAGAAGTTAAACTAAGCCAGACAGTCACCCACCTGACTCGTCTTCAAAACCGGATGTGATACTTTCGCATCATCCGGCTCCTCAACAACTTGGCTCTTGTCACAATTACCAAGACTACCATCATTGGCAGTTTTTACATCGTGGCAATGTTTGTAAAGAAGTTGTAGGTTGTCGTATCTGTCCTTTCCACCAAGGGCTTTTGGGACAATGGTTAAACTAAGCCGGGCAGTCGCCCACCCGACTCGTCTTCAAAACCGGACTTGAAACTTTCGCCTCATCCGGGGACTCAACAACTTGGCTCTTGTCATGAGTACCAAGACTACCATCATTGGCAGTTTTTGCATCGTGGCAATGTTTG
>NZ_LNDC01000014.1 GCF_001870905.1 Geitlerinema sp. PCC 9228 | reverse complement strand
ACTACTATCGGCTCTTGGTCTAGCCACTACTACGGGAACCTGGCTGTTCCCAAGCCCCGTCGCTTTAGCGCGGGGTCAGTGACATCCTAAATTTGGGAATTGATTGTGGCGCGACCAAGCCACAGCTGGTAAGGGATACAGCTCCCCTAGGCGATCGCCAACACTTTCGCCAAAAAAAAGGTTAGCCTAGAATAGGAAACAGATATGTAAAACTTCGTAAACATAGCGTCTGCTGGACTCAAATCCATGACCTCAGCTACATCTTTACTTTCCCCGGTTGAAGCGGATCTACGACTTTTAACCGATAACCTCAAACAACTGGTCAGCGCTCGACATCCCATTTTGCACGCTGCTGCAGAATATTTATTCGGAGCCGGGGGAAAGCAGCTGAGACCTGCTATTGTCCTACTGGCATCGCGAGCGACCATGCCAGCCGAGGAGATTACCCTGCGCCACCGCCGTCTGGCAGAAATTACAGAAATGATTCATACGGCGAGCCTGGTTCACGACGATGTGGTAGACGAATCAGCACTCCGGCGAGGCATTCCCACAGTACACAGCCACTTTGGCAACCGGGTAGCCATTTTAGCCGGAGACTTTTTATTTGCCCAGTCTTCCTGGTATCTCGCCAATCTAGACAATCTAGAGGTGGTCAAACTTCTGTCAGAGGTAATTATGGATTTGGCGGAAGGGGAAATCCAGCAAGGGCTGAGCCGCTTTAGCAAAGACCTATCCATTGACGATTATCTGAACAAAAGCTACTACAAAACCGCTTCTTTAATTGCCAACAGTACGAAAGCAGCAGGGGTTCTCAGCGGCGTTTCTCCAGAAATGGCGGAATATTTATATCAGTACGGACGCCATCTCGGTTTGGCCTTTCAAATCGTAGACGACATTTTGGATTTCACCGGTTCTATGGAATCTTTGGGCAAACCGGCAGGTTCGGACCTCAAAAGCGGCAATTTAACCGCTCCCGTTCTTTATGCTTTGCCGGAACAACCCTATTTAGAAGTATTGATCGAACGGGAATTTTCCCAAGAGAACGATATCGAGCAAGCTCTCCAGTTGGTCCGCGACAGCCAGGGCATTCCCCAGGCCAGGGAGTTGGCTAGGGAAAATTCCCAAAAGGCCGTGGAGTATATTTCTCACTTAGAGGCGGGGCAACCGCGACAGGTGTTGATCGATCTGGCTAATTATGTGGTCAGTCGTCTTTCCTAGGGATGGCTTGCAATCGTTCGATGGATGATGCCTCTCGCTGGTCGCTCAGTACGCAGTAAGGGGCGGATGCCTGTCTGTAGGGGACACTTAATAACCTTTTGGTTATAAAAAGCTGTCAATTCGTGGCAAAATAGGCAATATCCGTGCCTTGGTAGCTGCCAAATCGAGGAGCGAAACTATGGTATTGTCGATTTTGGAAACGTCCCAACCGATCGCTTTGCTGTTTCAAAAGGTTTCTACTTGGCCCTGGGTCGCTTTGATAGGGGCGATCGCGGCTTTTTTCGTCGCTAGTTTGGCGGAATATTGGATGCATCGCCTGATGCACAAGTCTGCCAAAATTGGCGAACGCCATCGCGACCACCACCGACGCAATGAAGGGCAGGGGGTCTTGTGGGAATTTTTGGATTACGTGAAGGGAAGCCTGATTTTGATGGTGGCACCCCTATTGGTTTCGGTGGAATTTGGATGGGGTTGGCTGCTGGGAGCACTCACCTATGCGGCCTTTTCCGCCTACGCCCACCAATTACAACACGACAATCCCGCCGCGTGTTTCTGGATGAAAATGCCCGTTCACTATGTCCATCACAAACATCAAATGTGGTACCACAACTTTGGTCTGGCTGTGGATTGGTGGGACCACGTTTTTGGCACTTATAAGTTGGTGGAATGGGAAAACGATGCCGAAGTCCAGGTGAAACCGGGAGAATCGCAACTGCGGTGGTGGTAGCTTTTCCTAGGGCAGTGGTAGCGATCGCGTTGAGAACGCTATGATTTCTACAGAAATAATTGCTTTTGGTTTCTCGGGTATGGTAGCCGGCATTCTAGCCGGTTTGTTGGGGATTGGTGGCGGCGTGTTGCTGGTACCGTTGTTGGTCACTTTTGGCGTTTCTGCAGTACAAGCGGTCGCTACCAGTACCCTATCCATTGTTATTACTGCCTTGGCGGGTAGCTGGCAAAACTGGCGCATGGGGTATATCAATCCCGAAAAAGTGCTAGGATTGGGAATTCCCGCTATTGCCACCACGCAACTTGGTGCGATCGCGGCCGACCGCATCGCCGAACCAATTCTGCTGTTTGCTTTTGGATGTCTGTTACTGGCGAATGTCTATCTGATTGAATTTCGCCGGCGAGTGGTTGGGCAGCGACAGCAGCAACCAAATCCCCTTGACCACAACGCAAACGACGAACCAGCCGCACCCAGGTCCGTGCCGCCGTTTGTTTCTAGAACTGCGACTGGCGGCCTGGCAGGATTTTTAGCCGGTTTGTTTGGCGTTGGCGGCGGCGTAATTATTGTTCCCATGCAAATTCTGCTGCTCCAAGAAAGCATCCAAAGTGCCGTACAAACTAGTTTGGGGGCGATCGTGATTATTGCCCTGTCTGCTTGTGCAGGTCACCTCTGGGAAGGAAACGTACTCTGGCTGGAAGGAGTGACGTTGGGAGTGGGGGGGATGCTGGGGGTGCAGGCAAGCACTCGGTTTTTGCCCAGCCTCCCGGAAAGCTTTGTTAGTTTTACCTTTCGGGCTTTGTTGGTTGCCCTAGCTATCTATATATTTTGGCAAGCTGGGCAAAGATACTTTATGTAGCTTCGGGTCTCAAAAATCGCGATCGCTTTGAATTTTTTCCCATAGATCCGTTAGGGGTGCTCTCGAAGCGCCCCTAAGCAACAATTGCGATTGTTAATTTCTCGCGGACTTTTATAATCAAATCATCAAAACCTTCCCACCTGGCCAATCAAAACCAGGAAAATAACAAAGAAATAACAATACAAATGCCCTCACCTCTACAGAAATCTCTCCAGAGATGGGGCTTTGTTTTCGATCGCAAAATAACGAAAGGAAAAATTTCGCTCGTCAAAAAAGCTAATAACTCCCCCTGATTAAGGGATATTAGTATTGATTTTGCTGGCGTTGGTCTTGGTTGGTATCGCCTTCAAAAGGTTGAACGCCGGTATTGGGATATTCGTCATCGCTGGGTCCGAAAATACGACGAATCCCGTCGAAAACGTAGCCAATAGAGTTTTTAATGGAATCCCAGAGTTTCATAATTCCCCTCCTAGTGAAATCGCTACTCGGTGGCAGCAATTTACAAGTCCTTGTCTACTTTCTAGGGTAGAACCTTCCTGGGAAAAATTGCCAAGACAGCAATATTTTTTTGGACAACGTAGCATTATGAAATATTTGCGCTGCCCCTGTGCGGGGGCGGCTGTTGGGGGGCACTGCGGCGTGAAAACGGATATGGCGGGAGATGGGCGGTTTACGATCGCAGTGTACACCGATCGCGATCGCAATTGGGTATGGGATGCGATCGCAAGGTGGGCTGTGGGAAAACGGCATACTGAAAATGCGCTGGTAGCGCAATCATTGTTCAACCCTCAAAATATTTCTCAAAACAACTGCCATGAAATTTAACGTTTTGCCCCAACTCATCCAATTCCTGCGGGAAGAACTGGCCATTCCCCACCCCGACATCGAACTGGCCTTGCGCCAGTCAGAATCGTCCACCAACCAACTGCCCATCGTTCTCTGGCAATACGGTTTGGTCAGCCTCGACGAACTCGACCGAATTTTCGACTGGTTGCGAACCGCGTAAACGACAGGGAGGTCCATTTTGTCCGAACGCCCAGTTTCGTTGCATGTTTTTACCAGTCATCTTTTGGTTGTATTCCCCACCACCAGCGCCTCCGCTGGTGGTTCTCTATTGCCAAGAGGGTTGCAGAGGCAGTTTTTGGGGAGCAAAATCTTGCCGGAGCTTTCAATATAAACTTTTATGAAGTATACTGAAAAGCTAAGTATCCAAGAACGTTCATATAGAGATTCCCCATGTATTTCAACGGCAAAGGCTTTACCGTGTACGCCATCTCCCACGAAAAAAACTGGAAGTGGCAAATTGTCCTCCCCTACGGCAGCTACCTAACATCGAGCGATCGCTACAAAACCGCCGAACAAGCCATCACCGCCGGCAGAAATTGGGTAGCCTGCGAAGCCGCCTTTAACGCCCTCGGCGAATGTCTGGGCGAACTGTGCCATTCCCAACAAATCGACCAACAAGAATATCGCAATCTCATGGATTCCTTTGTCAGTCTAACCCGCTAGCCACCAACGCCATCTATCAAACGGATTCCATCGACCACCAACCCCGTAAAAAGTAGTAGATCCGCGCCAAAAACTCCGTAATCGCCCGCGTGGTCAGGTCCAACCCCTGCAAGCTGGGCACGAAATCGCGCGTACGCAGCCGGCGTTCGGGCAAATTTTGTTCTTCTACCACCTCCTCAGGCACTGGAATAACCACAGAAAAGTCTGTAGCTCGGGGATAGACATCAAATCCTTCCTGTAAAAACGTTTGGGCAGCCCGCCGCAGGTGGCACGCCGATGCCACCAACAAAATCCGCGGTTGGGGACCGGATAAAATTTCGCGTACGTTAACGGCACTGCTGTGAATATCCACCCCTTCCGTTTCCAGGGTAATTTGTGCTGTGGGAATCCCCAAACGCACCAACAACGCCTGTACATCGTTGGCTTCAACGCGCGGATTTGCTTCAGTATTTTGTAAATCCCGCCGCGGTCCGGCACTGACAATTATCTGGTTGACCGGTTCTTCGCGGAATAGTTCGGCGGCGTAGACAATGCGATCGCTGGCTTCAGTAGCTTCAATGCGATCGCGACCGCTGCCCAAAACGGGATTGCGGGTGGTATTCCATCCCAACAGCACAATGGCATCGGCTCTCGCATCCAGAGGATTTTCCACCGAAATGGTATAGGCATCCTGTTCCAAGCGTTGGGTCAGCAATTCCCCCACCAAAGGAATGCTAAACAGCAGCAAAACCGACAAACTCACCGCCACCAACCTGCCGTTGACATCTTCTATGCCATCTTTGAGGGCTAGTCCTAACAACACCACCACCAATCCCAGGGGTTTCAGGGGAATGGCAAGCAAATCCCAAATCGAAAGGGCCGTTTCATTGGTAGGTTGAAGGAACGCCAATACCACAAAAAACAACAATACAATCGCCCCGAGTACTTGCAACCACTTGCGAGGCACCAGTTGCATTAAAAGATACCAAACCAGCAGGACAAGAAAGAGCCATAGCAGGATTCTGGCGAGAAGAAAAAACATATTTTGGCCGTGAGCAGGTGGAACCGGCCTCTGGAACAACAGACATTTCCAGGGGCTACGATACTATATTTTAGAGTTAGGTTTGTGGTAGGGTGGGCGGTCCTGGCGGAACCACCAGGCGGCGGACGCTGGCTTTGTAACTTTCTTGGTGGGTGTATATATCAACTGCGATCGCTTCCAACTGGATTTGCAAGCTGCCGTAGGGAATGGTAATTTCCGTCGAAGCCAGTTCGTATCCCCACCCATCCGGGGTAAACTCCGTCAGCCAGTAAGGACCATCCAAAAGCGTACGGCTTTCGCAGTCTTGCAGCCATAACTTGACATAAACTTTCGCATCCAAAATGGGAATCTTGACAGTAACCCAAGTTTGACGCCCGGCGACAAAATCTTCCTCGGGGAGGGAAAACTGCGGGGCAAAGTTCCGTTGGGCTAAGAAAGCTTCTGGCGTGTCTGCCTCTGGGGAAGGAGCTGATGTTTGAGCTTGCTGGGGATGGGAGGGCGTTTTTGGGATGGAAAGGAAATGGCTACTACCAGCGTAGCTGTAAACAACGTTCCCTTCGACGTTGTCTTCGTCGTCCATGACCACAATTTCGTTGCTATCGCGATCGCTTCTGTGGCTGTCGGTGAGTCGGTTGGAAGTTGCGTCGCTGTTGGTACTGTCTGTCCTTGTAACTTCGCTGGTTTGATTGCTTTCTGCCTGGGAGGAAGACGACTCTGCCAAAGGCGGCAGATGCCATTTCAACCATTCCGCCAAGTCTCCATCCCGCGCTATGGCATTCAACCGCGACCAAAAGCGATTTTGTAAGTCGGGAAATGCGGCTGCGTCTGAGGAGAGGGTTACTTCGGGTTCGGAGACACTGTTTTCGGCTTCCACTGGCAATGGCGCTGGCGTAGCAGAAGTCTCTGGCGGTGTCTCGCTGCTGTCTTGGGTTACTTCTGGTTGCGGTTGGGGGGATTCGCTGGCGGGAGAAGATGGGGGCGATGGTTGATGGAGGGAGTTGCCAAAGGTGGGCAGTTCCGGCGATTTGCCTGGGCGCGGCGACGGGGAAGCAGGATTTTCTGGGCTGGCACAGCGATCCGGCTGCAATTGGGGCGGCAAAATGGAGGTGGTTTTTGAGGGTTGTGTCTGGCTGCGATCGCTGGTTTCGCTTTGGTTTTGGCTGTCTTCTTTTTTGCCGACCAGATCTAAAAATGATAGGTTGATGTCCGCTGTCGCTGTATAGGAGGGTTCTGCTGGCGGGTTTTGGGAAGGGGATTCTGCTGGGGGGGTTTCTTGGTGCAAGCTATCCAACCACGCTTGTAATTGGGCCATGATGCTGAAGGTTCCCATGGCCAGCTGCTTGCCATAGGCATCGTACAGTCTGGCTTCCCCCAGCATGAGGCGTCTTTTGTTTTCCCCGGAAATTTCTAGGGCATAGCCGAAGGAGGAGGGAATGGTTTCTGGGGTGGGGTATTGCCGGTCAAAAAGAACCTGGGAGGTTTGCGGGTCGTACAAGCGCACTTGCAGAATCCCATCGGGAAGTTCCACGGCAGAAACACCGGTGGCTTCAATGCGTCCGGATAGGGTGAGGGTGTTTTCTTGTTCTAAGATATAGGTTTCTCGGTCTAGCAGAAGATGCCACGATTGGACGAAACGGCGATCGGTGACTGTGGCGGTGAGTGGGGAGGTATTTTCGTTTTGGGGTTGGCTTGCCGGTTCTGGCTGGGTGGCGGCGGTATCCTCCGGTGGCGATGCTGCCGGCGAGGTTGGCGAGGCGATCGCTTCTGGGGGTTCTGGTTCTTCTGACGGTGGGGATTCTTCTTGGGTGGCGGTTTCCCAAGCGGCAGGAGATGTGGGCGTATCGCAGCGATCTTTGGGCAGCGATTGCAGTTTGATGGCGTGTTGCCAACTCGGGTTGCTTTCTGATTCCATCAGATCCCCCAAACAGCTCAGTTCCCAAATGCCTGGCTGAAAGTAGGTAAAGGGCAACACCACCATTAACCCTTCTTGGTTGGTGGTTTTTTCCCGCTTCCATACTCTGGGTTCCCCTTCCTCGGGAATTTCTGGTTGGTAGCTGACCCGCACTTCCACCGGCGTGTTGGCGCGATCGCACCTAGCCACTAGACGGTAGCGTCCTTCGAGGATTTCTACTTCGGGAGACTCTAATGGGAGCCACGTGCGATCGCCCTCTTGTTGAATGAAAAACTCCCAGGATTTCATGGTTTACCTCGCTAACAGCTGTGGGAACTACCTTAAACCCAATTTTAAGGTTCGCCTTTTCGGATGGGCTAGGGGGAAGCCAGCATTTTCTCTAGAATGTCCTTTATGTCCTTTCGATGGCAAGCACTTGGCCCGAGCGATCGCGGCCCCAAAGTTGAGATTTTCGATCGAGTTGGTTGGGTTCAAAAACCAACATAAATTTTTCTGACACCCCATACCAAGCTGTGGTTTTTTTGAGAGCCGGCATGACAATCGTCTGGGGAGAAAAATACGAGAAAACCAATGGAAGGGCAACCCCAGATACTCTACCACCAAAGATTGCTCAAAAAAATCGATCGAGCCGGCAATTCGATTGATTTTTTCATGTGGGTATCCTAGCATAACCCCAGATATTAAAAGTTTTTAAAACTTGGCTGTTGGCGTACCTGCCAAAAGCGATCGCCGATAGAATGATAGGCAGTTTCCCCACACCTGCCAACCCCACGCTGCCAAACCAGAGAAGACCCCATCAAAATGGTATTTGAACCCTCTATAGGGGAACCATAAAAACGTCCAACAACCAACAAGGGATTTGCCCGTCGGAACTAGCGGGAAAAGCACCTATTCCAGCCAATTATTAACTTTCTATCCAAATGAATCTCCCCAAATTCTACCTTAAAAAAGAAAGGGGAAAGGTTTGCCTGCCCCCCCACAGAAAGTATGGGTATAAATAAATGGAAATAATGGTAAAATCAAATAAACTCTTATGGGAGAATGGGGATATATGTTCAATATAACCAATTGGAAAGTGCGCTATTGGATTTTAGCTGGCTACCTTAGCATCGCTGCACTTTCTTTAATATCTTCGCTTTTTGTAGTCAACAAAGCCCAAAACCTCAGAAAAAATTACGAAGAATTTGCTACCAACCGCGAATTATCCCAAGCTGTAGACGATTTATCTCTCAACATTCAAGTTTTGTCCCGCACGGCACGGGGTTATTTGTTAGACAAAAGCATGGTTTCTCTCAATTCTTACCAAGAAGCTTCCCAAAGAATTAATGATATATATAATCAAGCCAGCGAGAGTGCCACAGGAGAACAGCAAGAAAAATTAGATGAACTCATGAATGCCGTAGGCGAAATTCGGCGACAGGACGATCGATACATAGAACTAGTCGATCGAGGACAAACTGAAACCGCCATTCAACAATGGCGACAGCAAGACGCTCGCGCTCAATTGGAAGAAATCACGGCTTTAATTCAAGATTTCCGCCGCATGGAAGAACAGAAAATTCAAACCAACGAACAGCAACAAGAAAATCAAATCCGCGGGTTGATTGTTACCAGTTGGTCAGTAACCGCTATCACTTTTATTGGGGCTTGCATTATTGGATTCCAGCTGGTTCGGGTTATCTCCAGACGGGTGAATTCCTCCGCCAGCGTAGTAGCCAGCTATTCGACCGAAATTGCCACAACCGTAGAGCAACAAGAACGCAGTTTCAGCCAGCAAGCTGCCTCCGTCAACGAGACCACCACCACCATGGACGAGTTGGGTTCTTCTTCCCAGCAAGTTACCGAACAAGCAGAAGCTGCCGCCGATAGCGCGCGCAAAGCTTTAGATTTATCAGAAAACGGTACGAAAACCGTGCAAACCACCTTAGACAATATGGATACGCTGAAAGAAAAAGTCAGCGCCCTGGCCGACCAAATCATGCGTTTAAGCGAACAAACCAGCCAAATTGGCAATATTTCCAGCTTGGTTAGCGATTTAGCCAATCAAACCAACATGCTGGCTTTAAATGCCGCCGTGGAAGCCGTGAGAGCCGGAGAACATGGCAAAGGATTTGCGGTGGTTGCAGCCGAAATTCGCAAGCTTGCCGACCAAAGCAAAAAATCTGCAGAAAAAATTAATGCCTTGGTCACCGACATTCAGGGAGCGATTAACGCCACCGTCATGGTCACCGATGAAGGCACCAAAACGGTAGATGGGGGCGTACAAATTGCTCAGGAATCGGCTTCTGCCTTTGAAGGGGTAAGCGACGCGGTCAACAACATGGTTACCAACAACCAGCAAATTTTGCTGAGCGTGCAGCAACAAGCGACGGCGATTCAGCAAGTGGTCGATGCTATGAATAATATTAATACCGCCGCCAAGGAAAGTTCCGATGGCATTTCCCAGGTCAAAATTGGTACCCAAAAATTAAACGAGGCTGCCATCGAACTGAAAGAAATTGTCTGAGTTGGTGGCATGCCCTAGAAATAACTTGATGACGACAAGACCACCCATACCAAAACGTTATGACCATCGAAGATGAAGAACTCAGAAGTACGTTCCAAGCCGCTAGCGAAGAACATTTGCAGAAACTGGAAGCGGGATTGTTGCATTTAGAACAAAACCCGCAAGACCTGAGTGGTTTGGAAGATTTAATGCGCGAGGCACACAGTCTCAAGGGCGATGCGCGCATGTTAGGGGTCAAAGATGTGGCCACCTTAGCTCACCAATGGGAGCATTTGCTGGGGAGTATTTACCGTCAGGAAGCGGAGGTTTCTGCCGAAATTTGCGATCGCTTGTATCAGGGACTGGATGCGATCGCGGCCTTAGTCAAAGAAGCCGTCACCGGGGAACCTGCCGGCGTGGATACCTTCCATACCTTAGCGCGCCTGATGGGCTCCCAGCCCACGGAATCGCCAGCGCCAGCATCCACCCCAGAGCCTACCCCAGAACCTACGGAAGCATCAACTACCTCCCCAGCAGCCGCCAGCGAACCCACCCCCGAACCACCCGCCGAACCAGAAACCGAAGTACCCCCCTCCCAAACCACCACCATTCAACCCACCTCCGCAGAACCTGCTGCCTCCAGCACCGCCTCCAGCAGCAACGGCGAGTATCGCATCGATACCATTCGCGTCGAAACCCGCCACCTGGATACGTTAATGACCCAAGCAGGGGAACTCACGGTCACCAACGTGCGTTTTGCCCACCGATTGGCAGAACTCGACGAAGCGATCGCCCTGTGGGAAGATTGGAGTCGCGAAGCCTTTAACAACCGCCTCAACGTGCATCAAACCCAAAGAGGCGATCGCGAACAAGCCATTCAGCAGCTGCAAAACCTGCAAGACAGCGTAGAAGAGCGTCTGGAAAAACTCGGCAAAATTATCACCAACCTGCAAAAAGCCACCTACGAAGACACCACCCGCCTGGATACTCTCACCAACGACTTAGAAGCCGGCATTCGCACCTTGCGCCTGTTACCCCTCTCCACCATCTTCAACCTCATGCCGCGCATGGTCCGCGACCTATCCCACCAGCAGCAAAAGCAAGTCAACTTTGCCATCGAAGGGGGGGATACCCACGCCGACAAGCGCATCCTAGAAGAAATCAAAGACCCCCTGATGCACATCATTCGCAACGCCATCGACCACGGCTTGGAAACCCCCACAGAACGGGAAACTGCCGGTAAACCCGCCGTCGGAACCTTATACCTGCGCGCCTACCAAACCGCCAACGGCATTGCCATTGAAGTGGAAGACGACGGTCGGGGATTGGATCTAGACCAAATCCGCCAAAAAGCCCTACAAAAAGGTCTCTACCGAGAAGAAGAACTAGAAAACATGAGCACCACCCAACTGCAGGCGCTCATCTTTGAACCGGGATTTAGCACCAGCACTACCATTACCGAAGTTTCCGGTCGCGGCGTGGGATTGGATGTGGTTCGCACCAACGTGGAACGCCTCAAAGGGTCTATTGAAGTAGAAAGCCAGGTGGGTCGCGGCAGCACCATCCGCATTCATTTGGGAACCACCCTCGCCACCGCCCACGTATTGTTGGTGGAATGCCAGTCCATTCCTTTTGCCTTACCCGTGGAGTTTGTGGATACCTCTTTATTTGTTTCCCAGGACGATATTTTTGCCATTGAAGGGCGGGAAACCATCTTGCTGGAAGAACATCCGGTGTCGGTGGTCTCCCTCGCCCAAATTTTAGAACTGCCGGCAACAAACAACCACAGCGATTCTCCCAGCAATGGTCGTACTTCTTCTAAAGATTTGCCCTGTATTGTGATTAAAGTGGGCGAGGAAAAATTGGGTCTGCTGGTGGACAAACTGCTAGACGAGCAAGATGTTATTCTCAAGCCTCAAAGCAAACTTTTACGTCGCATACGCAATATTGCAGGCGCTACAATTTTAGGAACCGGACAAGTCTGTATGGTACTCAATCCCACGGATTTGTTAAAGTCCGTGCGCCAGAGCCGTACCATCCAGGAAGTTTCCCAAGAGGTTTCCGAAACCGATACCCAAATGGGGTCGGTTTTGGTGGTGGAAGACTCCATTGCCATTCGTACCCAAGAAAAACGGATTTTGGAAAGTGCTGGGTACGAGGTGACGACGGCGGTGGATGGTTTGGATGGGTTCAACAAGTTACAAACCTATTCCTTCGATGCTTTGGTATCGGATATTCAAATGCCCAACATGGATGGATTGGAGCTTACCCGACAAATTCGGCAAAATCCGAAATACAAAGAACTACCGATTGTTTTGGTAACTTCTATGGCGAACGAAGAAGACAAACGGAAAGGAGCACAAGCTGGTGCCAATGCATATATCACCAAGAGTAGTTTTAATCAAGAAGTATTGTTGGAAACTTTGAAGAGATTGGTATAGATGGGTGTAAAAGGGCAATTGGCATGACCATTCGGGTTCTGTTGGTAGAAGATTCGCCAGTGGCGCTGACGATTTTAAAACGCCTCCTCAGTTCTGCCGATGATATTGAGGTGGTAGGAACGGCGCGCACTGGCAAACAGGCATTGCGGATGCTGGCAAGCCTCAACCCGCAGGTGATTTGTACCGATTTGCACATGCCGGAGATGGATGGGTGGGAGTTTACTTGCGAGGTGATGGCTACGTTTCCCCGGCCGATTCTGGTGGTGAGTGCTTCGGTGCAGCCGGAAGATACGTACAACGTGTTTCGGGCTTTGGAGGCGGGGGCGGTGGATATTTTTCCCAAACCTACTTCGGAAGGCATTCTGGAGTACGAGGCGGTCAAGCAGGAGCTGATTCGTAAAATTCGGGTGCTTGCGGGGGTTTCTGTATTTACCAGGCACCGACGCCAGCCTCCCCCATCACCCAGTGTCAGCAGCGGTCGTGATTCTCCCGTGGCGGTACCATCGGCATTTCCACCGGCTCAACCAGCGCCCGCGGCTACACCGCAACGGAGTAGGAAAATTAGCATTGTGGGGATTGGTGCTTCTACTGGCGGACCTCAAGCCCTTTATGCCATTTTATCCCAGCTTCCGGCGAAGTTCCCGGTGCCGATTGTGTGCGTGCAGCACATTAGCGAGGGGTTTTTGTCGGGGTTGATTGAGTGGTTGCGGGTGAAGTGCAAGTTGCCCGTGCAGGTGGCTGCTTCCGGGGAAATTCCCCAGCCGGGAACGGTTTATTTTCCGCCCGAAGGTATGCATTTGGAGCTGACCAAGCAGGGACGTTTTTGGTATTCTAGTGCTGCACCCATCAGCGGACATCGCCCTTCTGTGGATGTGACGTTTAAAGCGATCGCGGCTAGCTACGGAGCAAGTGCTGTGGGGGTTTTGCTTACGGGGATGGGGTCTGACGGCGCTCAAGGCATTAAGGCGATGGCTGATGCGGGAGGAACGACGGTGGCTCAGGATGAAGCGAGTTGTGTGGTGTTTGGGATGCCCAAGGTAGCCATTGCTTTGGGAGGGGTGCAGCAGGTGCTGGCTCTCAATGAAATTGCTCCCTTTTTGCAAAAAAAAGTCCTTTTATGAGGCGGTTGCTGGTGTTTGGGGCGAGATTCAAGATTCTACGCTTTGACCTGAAGGGAGGCATTTGGCGATCGCCTCGCGCAACTGTTCGGCGTTAAAAGGTTTGGTAAGATATTCGGTAGCCCCTGCCAAACGACCTTGGACTTTGTCGAAATGTCCGTCGCGGGCGGTGAGCATGATAATTGGTAAATTTTGAAATTGTGGCAGGTTGCGTACGGTGCGGCACATCTCCAACCCATCAATACCAGGCATGGAGACATCCAGCAACAGCACGTCCACTTGCTCGTGGTAAATAATGCTCAGGGCGTCTACGGCGTTGTCGGTGGCTAAGACGCGATAGCAATCGTCTAAAGCCCGCTTCACCATCTCGTGCATAATCGGGCTGTCGTCAACCGCCAGAACTGTCGTGTTTTGATGGGTGCTATCAGACATTGTTCCTCCCAATGGCTGTGGGCGATTCGCGAAGATGTTTCTGTGTTGGTGCCTCCGATGGGAAATGGCGAACTCCCTTATCCCCATGCTTGGTTTCGCCTCGTATCCACTATCGGGACGGTTTTCGGTGCCAGCGAAACGGCTTCGTTTCTATTGTAGCTTTTGTGGCGGAGAAATTGTTGCTCTCGGTATGATTGAGAAGTTGGAACCAAATCGCGATCGCGCTTGGGATTTCTACTCTGGGTTAGGTGCAGGTAGCTATATATCCCGGACGGATTGTCAAAGCGATCGAATGCATTCTTTAGGAACAATGTCAGAATAATTTTCCGGAAAATTTCCTTGCCGTTTTTGTTTTACTCCTAACTCTAGCCTACTAAAAAATAGAAGCTTTTGCTAGATATTTGGGAAACGATTCCTTAGTGGTGAGCGATGAGGCTACCAACGCGATCGCAACTTTGCTGGGGGGCACCTTGTATAAAAAGGTCAAAACTGAAAGAATTTCAGGGACTTATACGATTTGTGCCTCAAATGTAACATTTAGTTAAATTATATAATTTTTTCCCAAGATTTTTTGAAACAAAAACAAAAAAAATATTAAAATATATGGGTAATGTTTGGAGAGTTGCCATCTATGCCCCCAAAAATCCCAACTTTACGAGAAAAGACGGAAGCTTGAAAGCCCTGCCTCTTTCCCAGCAGGGATGAAAAGCTCTCCGTGCGGCTTGAGCCGCCGTCAAAATCAAGTCCATGTACTAGAATCTAGAAAAGCAGGCGAAATTTTTTAAACCTATTTTTGTTCATCATGTTGACTCTCAGCTACGAATTTAAGCTCAAACCGACATGCCGCCAGACTCAAACGATGGAGTCGTGGTGGGAAATCTGTCGGCAAGTTGGGAATGATGGGCTGAGAGAACGCAAACATGAGGTCAAATCCCGAAAATCGCCTGTCAACACCTGTCGTCTGGGAGGCGAGTACATCATTCCTGCCGATACTCCTCGCCCTACCTACGCCAGTCAGTGCAAGGCATTAACCCCAGCTAAGAAAGACCATCCCCAACCGAAAATCCCCAATCGCAAGTCTGGCAGCAAATGCTTCGGCGTAGCTCAGCATAAGCGCTCAAACCTTTGGAGACCGCATGGGTGGACATGGATCGACAGGGATTTGGTTTTCCTCGTTTTAAGAAAAAAGGGCGATTTCACTCCTTTGTTTTCCCCCAAGTGAAGGAACCCTGTATCGAAGGGAATCAAATCGACCTTCCGAAAATTGGGAAAGTACAGTTTTTTAAATCTTGCTCCCTTCCCGAGGGCTTCGTGCTGGTACTACGTTATTTCATCCGGTGCCAGCAGATGTGAAAGTTCCCCAACCATCTATAAGCGGTCATGCCATAGGATTGGATATCGGTAAGATGAGCGATTTGGCTACCAGCGACGGTGAATTGATTGACAACCCACGATTGTCCGTGAAGGCTTCCGGCAAGCTGAAATGGCTGCAACCAAAGCTCCACCCGTAGAAAAAGGATTCCAGACGTTGGCGCTTGATTCAACATCGCATAGCCCAATTATACGAACACCTCACATCAGCTCGAAAAGACTTTTTCTTGAAGTGGGCTCACCATTTGTGCAACCAAGCTGACAGCATTTTTGCCGAGGCACTGAATTTGAAAGCACCAGGGCGAAGTCGGCTAGCGAAATTTTGCCTCGATGCGGCTTGGGGCAAGTTTCTGTCCATTTTGTCTTGGGTCTGTTTGAAGCGTGGCAAATACTTGGCCAAAGTAGAGGCCAAACAGACCAGTCCAAATTGTGGCGTCCATACGGGAAAAAGCCGCTTTCTCGAAGAACTCATTTCTACTCCCACTGCGGCAGGGGAACCCATCGAGACGTGGCAGCAGCACAAGTGGTCTTGAATCGAGGCGTTGCAAGTACCTCCGGACAGGGCGGAAAAATGCTCGTCGAGGGTCCCTGTGCGTCGGGGATGGACTAGGTCATAGCGAATCTCTTCACAGGCACACCCAATGAAGCGAGAATCTCACGAATAGAATTCATGAGAGTGTCAACATTCTGCTGCCCTAGGACCCCTCTCCCCCGCGTCTACCTGCCACCAAAACCGTCGTTCCATATTCTCCTGCCAGCATTGCCAGTTGAGGTTGGTTCGCCTTCTTGTCCGTATACTACCGCAACCTATCCAACAGTGTATGCTTTGCCAGTGTGAACCAAACAGTCAAAACTCATGAGATTGCCAAGCTTTCACGCCACCACCAACGCCAAATCCAGAACTACTGCTGAGATTTCTTGGGATTCTCCCTATCCGAAGGCCAGCGACATGTCTGAGGAAGCTATTGAAATTCTGGAAAACATATCCGATGCTTTCTTGGTTTTAGACCATCAAGGGCAGGTTCGCTATTGCAACCAACAAGCCCAGAACCTGCTGGGGACCGAGCGCGAAAACCTGTTGGGTCGGTGTTTGTGGCAAGCCGATCCGCTTTTAGCCAACACTCCTTTCAATACAGGATTCCAGCGCGTCTTGGAAACCGGGAGTACACAGACGTTCGAGCAATTCTATCCCTGGCACGCGCAATGGTGGTGCGGTCGCCTTTGTCCTCATAAAAGTGAAATTTGGGTATACATCCAAGACATCACCGCCGCCAAACAGGCGGAAGTGATGGAATCGGAACGAACCAACCTATTTACCCTCGTGGGCAGCGTTGGTATTGCCCTGTGCCAAGGAGGCAAGTTATCACAGCTCCTCGCTGATAGCTTAGAAGCGATCGTACAGCATTTAGACCATTTGGACCTGGTGGGGGCTTATGTTTGGACGATTCCCAAACCCCACCTCAGCGAGCAACAGGAGCCGGACACGCCTAGCGAAAAATTGCAACTGCAAGCAGCCACGCCACATGCACTTCCCGAGTCCCTATTTGGCTGTCCCATCGATATTCGTGCCAGCGAAGGACTTGCTTTTCCCAATTCTGCCATAGCCGCGATCGCGCGCCATCACTATCCTTACTTAGACAACCACATCCAAGACCGTCTCCGCCATCCGGAATTCAACAGCGGTGCGCACTCTATAGCCACCGCTTGGCTAGCCGAGGAAAACATTACCAGCTTTGGCGGCTATCCCTTACTGGTAGACGGACGTTTGGTGGGCGTATTGGCCCTGTTTGGGCGGCAACCCATTCCCGATACCGTTCACTTGCTCCTCAGTTGGGTGGCAACGGGGATTGCCGTTTCCGTAGACCGCAACTGGGCGCGGGAAGCCCTTTCCATCCGTCGGGAGGCTCTGCTGTTTCGCCTGGCCAATCAAATTCGCCAATCCCTGGATTTAAACACCATTTTAGACACCGCCGTTACCGAAATCCGACAGCTATTGCAATTGGATGCCTGCTGTTTCTTGTGGTGTTTGCCCCAGCCAGGGCACAACCAAAGCAACCAAGTCCTCCTCACTGTCAGCCACGAATCGAAAAAATCTGCAGACATAGCCTCTGTAGATGATGGCACCCTATCGCAAATGAGCTGGATGGGCGAAAAAATCCAAAACCAGGAAATCATCTGCATTGACAATATTGCCGAAGATAGCCAGCTCGACGAAAGTACCCGCCAGCTTTTGCAGGATATGGGCATTACCTCGCAGTTAATCTTGCCCCTATCCACCCGTTCCGGTCAGTTTGGGGCTGTTGCCTGCTGCAACAATCAAGAAATGCGCCCTTGGGGGCAACGGGAAATCGAACTGCTGCAAGGGGTGGTTGACCAACTGGCCATTGGCATCGACCAAGCGGAAGCATACGCCCAAACCCGCGCCGCTGCCCTGGCAGCCCAAACCCAGGCACAGCAATTAAGCGAAGCCCTGCGCAACCTGAAACAAAAAGAGGCCCAGTTAATCCAAAACGAGAAAATGTCCGGTTTGGGGCAAATGGTGGCAGGCATTGCCCACGAAATCAACAATCCTGTTAATTTTATCACCGGCAATTTATCCCACGTCGAAACCTACATCCACGACTTGTTGGAAATGCTGGATGCCTACCGGCAGCACTATCCAGACCCCCCGGAACAAATTCAGGAGCTGGCGGAAGAAGTGGATCTGGAATTTTTAGAAACCGACTTGCCCAAAATTGTGGAATCCATGAAGGTAGGTACCGAGCGCATTCGGCAAATTGTGCTATCGCTGCGCAATTTCTCCCGTTTGGATGAGGCGGAGATGAAACCAGCCAACATTCACGAAGGCATCGACAATACTTTGATGATTCTCACCAGCCGGTTAAAGGCGAAGAAAGGCCAGCCTGGGATTGAAGTGGTGAAAGAATATGGGGATTTGCCCAAGGTGGATTGCTATCCCGGGCAGTTGAATCAAGTGTTTATGAATATTCTGAGCAATGCCCTCGATGCCTTGGAAAAACAGCCCGCTCCCCGTAAAATTGTTATTGGTACTGAAAAAAATGGCGATCGCGCTCGGATTCGCATTCGCGATAACGGTCCGGGCATCAGCGAAGAGGTGCAAAAACATTTATTCGACCCATTCTTTACCACCAAACCGGTGGGCAAAGGCACGGGGTTGGGCCTGTCTATCAGCTATCAAATCGTGGTAGACAAGCACAAAGGCGACATTCAATGTACCTCCCAGCGTGGAGAAGGAACGGAATTTACCATCGAGATTCCCATCCAGCAATTCTCCACATAGCCCACCTACGAAAAAAATTTGCTGCCTTCCTTGACAACGTTTGGCCGTCTGTTACAATAATTTATTGTGGTGAAAACAGCAATGGGGCGTAGCCAAGCGGTAAGGCAGCGGGTTTTGGTCCCGCCATTCGGAGGTTCGAATCCTTCCGCCCCAGTCACCACCTACGTCCGTAAGGATGTAGCATGGGAAACCATTCTATCGAGCAATGGGGCGTAGCCAAGCGGTAAGGCAGCGGGTTTTGGTCCCGCCATTCGGAGGTTCGAATCCTTCCGCCCCAGTTTTTTTGAAATTTGTTCGTTTGTTATTTTTCTGGAGAACAAAGCGCCAGATTTTTTTTGTTTGTGTTGGTTGCTAGCCGCCATGAAAATAATCCCCTACCCACTAGGTAGGGGATTCGCTTATCTATCGAAGGAACCTCTGGAGGAATTCCTGCAAACTATCTAGATTTAGGGTTTACAGAGCGTTACCGCGAGGTAGAACTTCTTCGGGGAATTCAAACTGTTTGTGTGGTTGGTCTTGAGGGGCCATCCAGGCACGGATGCCTTCGTTTAACAGAATGTTTTTGGTATAGAAGGTTTCAAATTCGGGGTCTTCGGCGGCGCGCAGCTCTTGGGAGACG
>NZ_LNDC01000013.1 GCF_001870905.1 Geitlerinema sp. PCC 9228 | reverse complement strand
CTACTATCGGCTCTTGGTCTAGCCACTACTACGGGAACCTGGCTGTTCCCAAGCCCCGTCGCTTTAGCGCGGGGTCAGTGACGAGTTGCTGACGATTTTTGTTCATGGCGATCGCTCCTGATTGACGAAACATACTAAGATAATAAGTTTGCCTTATATTCCATCATCCGCCAATTCCAGGAAAATGTGTCAAAACAGACAAAAAAGTTTATAAAGCGAGCTTTGACAACCGGGTGCGGGCTGGCAGCGAATGAAGGTGGCAGCCATAAAATTAACCGGATCGCCCCCCCCTGTTCGAGCTTTCCATCCAGCGAGACTTGCCCCAATCCCTAAAAAAATCGTAATATGGGGTATAGAATCAAACTTGTTTGTAAAAAGCGATCGCATAAGAGGGACATTTATGACACCTTCCTTAGCCAACTTCCTGTACAGTCTGCTTGCCGGCGCCGTAATTGTCGTTATCCCGGTAGTAGTAGCTCTCATTTTCTTGAGCCAACGGGATAAAGTGCGCCGCTCCTAAAATCCCAGCCATCAAGGACTCACCACCAGCCGATTGACCAAAATTGGTGAGTCATCACCTCAGCTTTCCATTTCCTCCATTGGGTAGGGAGTTCAACCTTGGTGTGCCCCTGGTTTGCCCATCTGGTCAAGTTTCCAGATGATTTCGCCCCAAATGGCCGGTGTGCCAGCGGGTGCGAACGGTCCCCATCGAATGGGGATTGGTTGGCATGGGGGGAACGACATTTCCCTACCAAGTTCGGTATCCTAGAAGGGAAAGCTGGGGTTTTTTCATAGGTCAAATTTTGTAAAAAACCTCCTACTAGCGAGAACAATCATGGAAACAGGGACCACCATCCACCCATCCCATGCCTGAAACTGAAATAGGGAAGTTGGTAGTAACGTGTCGAGAAAACCGTCCAAAACTGGTTGTACCAACGCTTGGAAAATCGCCGCGGCAGGTGGTTCCCAGGTAGGTAATGGCTCGCTAGAATTAAGACTGATTCAGGAGACAGGCAATGGTAAATATCGGATTTAGCTGGAGTAGCCTGCTAGGTATTGTCCTCGTAACCTCGGGAGCAGCGCTGTACCTGCTGCGTTCGGTTCGACCGCAACTATCGCGGGACTACGACATTTTCTTCGCAGCGGTGGCTTTGCTGTGCGGCGGCATTCTTTTCTTCCAAGGATGGCGGCAAGACCCGATCCTTCAATTCGGTCAGTTCTTGCTCACGGGGTCGTTGGTCTTTTTTGCCATGGAGAGCATTCGCCTGCGGGGTGTGGTTACCCAGCAAGCCAAACGTAACGCTCCCACCAGCGACTACGAAGAATCGGACTATGACGAAGATGAAGAAGACGAAGAGGAAGGACAACCAGAACCGGGAGGTGTCTACCGCGCCGAATTGGATGAGTTAATGCCTGTAGAGGAACGCCCGGTAACCCGCCGCATTCGTGGCAGTAGGGACGAACGGGATGCCTACAGCGATCGCCAAACCAGTTCTCGGCGACGGTCTGCCCCGCGCAATCGGGGTTCGGAACGCCCCACCTCTAGCAGCCGGTCGCGATATGCTGCTTCTTCCCGACGACCTCGCCGTACGGAACGCAGTCGCTATGCCGGTGAAGGAGGTACAACCACGCGCCGCGATCGCTATGGAGAACGCCGCTACGGTGGAGATCGGGTAGATGCTGGCGAAGACTATCCCGATACCGAACCACCAGCGAAAACGGAACGTCCGGTTCGCGCCAGCCAAGGACGTACCGCGCGCCGCAGCCGACCTCCAGAAGCCAGTTCCCAGCGCCGACGCCGCGATATTGACGTGATTCGCCCCGCCGATGCCTACACCGAAGAAAGTCGCCCGGCAAGAAGACCCGATCGTGAAGTTGGCTACAGCAACGAACGCGAAGCGCCCTCCCGTTCCAATGCCAGAACCAGCAGTCGGTACGCTCGTTCTGACTATACGAAAGAGTATAATAACGACTACAACGATTATGTGGACTACCAACCCCTAGACAATCCCGAACAGGACTACCCCAACAGCGCAGACGAGGATTACTCTCGCTTTTCTTGAGCGGCTATAGCTACTTGTTGGACGGTACGAACAGTGCTGTTAGCCAATCTAGATCGGAACCAAGGGGACCAATCACAGGCAGCTACTTGCCCGTTGGGTCCCCTTTCCTCTAAATTTTACGAAAAAAGACGGGAGCTTGAAAGCCCTGCCTCTTTCCCAGCCGGGAGGAAAAGCGACCCGTGCAGCGGCCGCCGCCGTCAAAATCAAGTCAATGTACTAGAATCTAGAAAAACAGGCGAAATTTTATAAATCTATTTTCGTCCATCATGTTGACTCTCAGCTACGAATTCTCCCCCTCAAACCGACATGCCCCCAGATTCACGCCATCGAATCTTGGTTGGAAATCTGTCGGCAAGTTGGCAATGATGGGCTGAGAGAACGCCAAGATGGGGTCAAATCCCGAAAATTGCCTGTCAACGCCTGTCGTCTGGGAGGCGAGTATATCATTCCCGCCGATGCCCCTCGCCCTACCTATACCAGTCAGTGCCAGGCATTAACACCAGCCAAGAAAGACCATCCCCAACTAAAAATCCCCCGATCGCAAGTCTAGCAGCAAACCCTCAAACCTTTGGAGACCGCATGGGTGGCTATGGATCGACGGGGATTTGGTTTTCCTCGCTTGAGGAAAAAAGGGCGATTTCGCTCCTTTGTTTTCCCCAAAATCAAGGAAACCTGTATCGAAGGCAATCAAATCGACCTTCCGAAAATCGGGAAACTACGGTTTTTCAAGTCTCGTTCCCTTTTCTGAAAAGAGCGAGTGGGTACTATATTATTTTATCCGGTACCAGCGGATGTCGAAGTTCCCCAACCACCTATGAGTGAGCATACCATCGGATTGGATGTGGGGTTAGAAAGTTATTTGGCTACCAGCGATGGTGAATTGATTGACAACCCACGATTGTTCGTGAAGGCTTCCGGCAAGCTAAAATCGCTGCAACCAAAGCTCAACCCGTAGCAAAAGGGTTTCAGGGGTTGGCACTTGATTCAATATCGCATCGCCCAATTGTACGAACATGTAACCAAATCTCGCAAAGACTTTTCTTGAAGTGGGCTCAGCATTTGTGCAACCAAGCTAACAGCATTTTTGCCGAGGCTCTGAATTTGAGAGCTCTTAGGCGAGGTCAATTAGCCAAATTTTGTTTCGATGCGGCTTGGGGCGAGTTTCTATGCTTCGGCGTAGCTCAGCACAAGTCCATTTTGTCTTAAGTCTGTTTCAAACGTAGCAAATACTAAGCCTGCAGTAGAGGCCAAACAGAGCAGTCAAATTTGTCCCCATTGTGTGTCCATACGGGAAAAAAGCCGCTTTCTCAAAGGACTCATTTTTGCTCCCACTGCAGCGATCGAATCCATCGAGACGTGGCAGCAGCACAAGTGGTTTGGAATCGAGGTGTCGCCAGTACGTCCACCACAGGGCGGAAAAATGCTCGTTGAGGGTTCCTGTGCCTAGATAGACCAGCTCATAGCGAATCCATCTAGGCACACCCAATGAAGCGAGCATCTCACGAAGAGAATTCGTGAGAGTGTCAAGGCGACTATCGCAGTCCCAACCAGGTAAACAGGTCCATGCCGGTGACCAACTCAATCAGAAGGAGCAGCACAAAACCAATCATGGCAAACCGACCGTTCAAGCGTTCGGCATAGGCAGTCCAACCAAAAGCGGGTTCCACATTGTCTGCCATGGTGGGATGGGACTGTGTCGTTTGGGTTTCGTTGGCGGGGGAAGGGGTTTGATTTTGGGAACTTTCAGCACTCATAAATCCAAATTTCTAGATACAATCGAAACAAATTGCTTGCTAACAATTTGATGCAGCCTTAAGGATGCAGCAGGACACCTGTTGCTGTAAAGTTACAGTATGCACGATAAAGAGGAAAAAGACGAACTTAGCCTGCTTAACTCTGAAGATCATCTAGAAACACCTCTGGATCGATGGGACCAACAGGAGGAAGAAACGCCTCCCCCCGATCCGGAGGAAATGTTGCCTTTGCTGCAGGCATCGGAACCCCTCCAAAGAATGACGGCGGCGCGGGCGTTTTGCGAAATTTGCGACGATCGCGCCATCGAAAGCCTCATGCAGCTTTTGCGGGAACCTTGTCCGCTCATCCGGGTTAGTGCTGCCTATGCTTTGGGCAGAAATATCAACTCGGAAGTGGTGGGTGCCCTGATCGAACAGCTGCAGCAAGATTGGAATGGCTACGTTCGCAAAGGCATTGTTTGGGCGTTGGGCAACTGCTGCGATCGCCGTGTCTTATCGCCCCTGGTTGACGCCCTTAAATACGATATTTCTGCAGTGCGTTTGTGGGCAGCCAGTTCTCTGGGTCAGCTCTCTCCTTTGGGATACGAAGCGGTGGTAGCGGCTGTACCGGCTTTAATTGAAGGGTTGCGCAAAGATCCGACGCCGGCAGTACGCAGCAACTGTGCCTGGGCTTTGGGGCAGCTAGGTCGCGAAATGCCCTCGAATGTGGTTTATGCTGGGGTTATTGATTCCTTGCTGGAAGCTTTGGAAGAAGATGAGGACATGGGCGTATGCGAAGATGCCAAAGCTTCTTTGTTGCGGGTAGGCGACCCCAGAGCTTTACAAATTATCGAAGATTTAGAAAATGATGGCTTTTTCTGAAGATTTATGATAAACATACGATTCATTGGGAAAATATCGTCAATTTGACTGTTCCCCTCTCTAAAGAGTAGGGGATTCCCAAGGGATGATACGCGATGGGCTGAAGCCGCATCGCTACGCTTTTCTTTTGGACTGGCACTCAGAAGTGAATCCGGGTGGGACGAGTCAAAGCGCCCCTA
>NZ_LNDC01000012.1 GCF_001870905.1 Geitlerinema sp. PCC 9228 | reverse complement strand
CCCCATCTTGGCGTTCTCTCAGCCCATCATTGCCAACTTGCCGACAGATTTCCCACCACGACTCCATCGTTTGAGCCTGGCGGCATGTCGGCTTGAGTTGAAATTCGTAGCTGAGAGTCAACATGATGTACGAACATAGATTAAAAAAATTTCGCCTGCTTTTTTTAGGTTCTAGCACCTCAACTTGATTGTAACGGCGGCTCGAGCCGCACGGGTCGCTTTTCATCCCTGCGCGTAAAAAGTCAGGGATTTCAAGCTCCCGATTCATGCAGTAAATGCTAACTCGGAGGAAGAAGCTGCCGACCCATAGTGGCTGGTAGACAGGGGATGGCGTCTAGAACCGCTCAAGAGTGGCATTTCCTGGCGGCAAGTGGGGCAAAACCAATAAATACCGCTGTGGCGAGCGTGGCGCAACAAACCTGTAGAACAGCAAGGACAAGGTTTCATAAAATCACTCCTTTTGCCTTCTTTTGATAGCAACCCAATGGCAATTCAGGTACGTTTCTGAGCCGCAGGGATGATTGCCAATACGGAGGCGTATTATGCGGTGTATGCCTGGTTCATGGAAAATGTTGGCCAGTCTTCACCGACAGGTTGTAAGGAAGCCACGATTTCTAGCATTTGGATATGTGCTCCTTCTCCCTGCAAATCTTCCACATAGCCACCTTGATGGATTTGTGCCTCCTGAACGCTAACAAAGGGACCAAAGTAGTAGAGATACTGCGGGCTTTCGGTAAAAATCTTTACCCAAAAGGTCAACTGTTTCGGCTTCAGGTCAGACATAGGAACCTCGCTGGAAACGTACGAAGAATATTCTTCTTTTACTGTAACTTTAAGATGTGAAAAACTTGTGAATCAAGATGAAAATTTTTATCGTGGCGATAAGCATACCGATAACGATTCTTGCCACTTGGATACAAAAAAACGCCCAATTGGCTACAAATAGCTACGATGGGGGAGCTAGAATGGTGCGGATTTGCTCTCCTAAAATTAAGGGGTCGAACGGTTTGACAATAGAGCCGCAAATCACTAGTTCTTTGGTGGCATTCGCTTCAACGCTGGATACCTTCGCCGTGAGAAAAATTACTGGAATCGACTGGGTATTGCTGTCGGCTTGCAATCTCTCCAAGGTAGCGAAGCCGTCCATTTGAGGCATCATTACGTCTAGTAAAATCGCATCGGGTTGTTCCTGTTTGGCTATGGTAATTCCTGTTTCTCCAGAACCAGCTGTCAAAACCGTCCATCCTTCTTGCAGTTCCAGAGTTAACTGGGCGACTTCCCGAATATCTTCGTCATCATCAATGATGAGGATCTTCATGACCTATTTCCCCGCGAAATTTTCACCAACTGCGTCAAAATCCCAGCTGTTTGCACGACATGGCCCAGGAAAACAAATCTCAATAATTTTTTACAAAAAAAAATAGTAAAGGGTTCGGTTTTCTATAGATTTTTTGAGAAAAAAGCAGTCATTATACCTAGAATAACAAAAAAAATGCGACATGCGATCGCTACCTTGGCCGGTGCCAACTTACGGTTCTAGTTTCTCCCAAAACTTCCTAGCAATAGCGCCCAATTTTTAAGTATTTTCCCCTTGGTAGCCGAACACGCGATCGCGACCCGCTTGCTTGGCTTGATACAGCGCGGCATCTGCAGTTTTGTACAGTGTGTGTAGATCGCTTCCGTCTTCAGGATACTCCGAAACACCACCGCTGAGGGTGATTGATAACACTTCTTCTTGCGAGGTATAGATCTTTTCCTGGTGCCATTGCTTGCGGATTTCTCCCAGACGGGCAATGGCATCCTGTTTGTAGATTCCGTACATACCGATAACAAACTCCTCCCCACCCCAACGAGCAACAATATCTTCTTCGCGAAAAGCTTTTTGCAAAAATCGCCCCAAACGATGCAACACCAAATCCCCCGTGGCGTGACCGTAGGTATCGTTTACCTGTTTGAATCGGTCCAAATCAAAAATCGCAAAACACAAAGGTAGCCCCTGGCGTTGGGATAAACGAATGTACTGTTTGAACTGCTGGCTGGATTTGCGCCGATTAGCCAGACCGGTAAGGGGATCGCAATCGGCTAAATTCCGCAGCAGCCGGCGGCGTTCCAAACGGTTAAACACCCGCGTCACTAATTCCGGTCCGATCAAAGGCTTACCAATGTAATCATCCCCACCAGCGGCAAAAATATTGGTAACGGTTTGTGTGTCCTTGTGTACCGTGAGGAACAAAACCGGCAATTCCCGCCACTGGGGATCGTTGCGCAACACCTGGCACAGTTCGATGCCGCTGTATTTCGGCATTTCCACATCCAAAATCAACAAATCCGGCTGGATTTGCTGCAAGGTCGGCCAAAAATGCGTGGAATCCTGTAAAGTGCGCGTACGAAATCCCCACGGATGGAGGAGTTGCTCCAACAACACCAACTGTTCCCTGTTGTCGTCTACGATTAAAATGGTGCCGGTGGCGTCCTTGTTTTGTTGGATTTCCCAAACCGCTTCCATGGCTTGAAACGGCGAGAGGGGTTTTTGTAAAAAAGCACGACCCCCCAAACGGGCAACTTGCAAGCGATCGCGGAAATTATCGCTGCTGTGAATGGCAACCACTGGAATTTGGGAAGCATTGTGGTGAAACGACGCCAGCCAATCAAGGCTATCTTGGACGCGATCGCATACTTCCAGGTCTAGCAGCAACACTTGCGGGATGCCCGTACTTTCTGTGAAGACTTGCTGGGTTGCTTTGAGGGAAGTGGCGGTTTGCAGGGTATATCCCCACGCTTGTGCCTCCCCAGGTATGGTTTGCAGCAAATGGCGATCGCGGCTGACCAACAACAAAAAATTATCGTTGTTTTCCTCTTCTGGCGGGTCTTCGTTGCCTGCAGGCATTCCTTTGCTTTCAGCGGTTTGTGCTTGCAATTGCCCTTGCAGTTGCTCTAGCAGTAGCTGGATTTGCTGGATGTCTTCGGTAGAGAGCGACGCAGGTTGTTGCAGTTGTTGTTCCAACTGTTGGGCTGTTTTAGAAGCTTCCGGAAACCCAAAGGTTCCCAGGCATCCTGCCAGCTTGTGAACTTCATTGTAGGCTTGTTTCCAACACTCGCCATTGGCTGGTTCGGATGTACAACTATGGCGATCGCCCGTTGCCAACATATTGAGGCTTTCCGCAATTCGATCGATGCGCTGAAACACCTTTTGACGGACCCGCTGCCACACTTGCGTAATGGTTTGCAGGGTAGGTTGGGAATGGGGGCTGATTGCATGGCTGGTCTGTTCTGACGGTGGAGTTTCTGGTGCGGTTGCAGGCATTTTTTTCAGCCGATAGCCCAATCCGTATACGGTTTCGATGGCGTCTTTGGGACCCCCTGCTGCTTGCAAAGCCCGACGCAGTCTTTTAATATGGGCTCTGACGGTGGCTTCGCTGGGGGGGTCTTCTATAGACCACAGGTGCTCCAAAATGGTGTATGGGCTGAAAACTCGGCTTTGGTGGCGTAGAAACAGTTCCAACAAACTGTATTCTTTTGGGGTTAGCCGCAGTGGTTTGCCGTCGTAGGTGACGGTGTAGGTACTGGGATCGAGGCGCAGCTTCTCCCAACCTAAAACGGGAAAGCTTTGCAAGCTGCCGCGTCGCAACAACGCCCGCATTCGAGCCACCAGTTCTTCGAGATCGATGGGTTTGACCAGGTAATCGTCTGCACCAGCATCCAACCCCAAAATCTTATCCCGTTTGGTGTCTAAGGCTGTAAGCAAAAAAATGGGCATGGTATACTGGCGCGATCGCAGCTGCCGGCATAGGGAAATGCCATTGGTTTGGGGGAGTACCACATCTAGCAGCAACAAATCGTATTCGTAGGTTTCAATGTAGTGCCAAGCCGTTTCTCCGTCGGCAACTATATCGGTTGCGTAGTTCTGCCTTTTGAGGGTTTCGGCGATCGCATCGGCTAAGTCGCGATCGTCTTCTACAATCAAAATTCTCATAACGATGGCTATGGTAACTGGACATAGCTAGATTTTTACCCGTGCGGCTTGAGCTGACGTCAACGATGTGCTACACTTGCACTAAAGTACGTCCACAATGGGGTGGGGCGGAAAAATGCTCGTCGAGGGTCCCTGTTACCGGGGATGGACTAGTTCCTAGCTAATCTATCTAGGCACACCCGATGAAGCGAGAATCCCATTGAATTCTATTCGTGAGAGTGTCAATTGGTGACAAGTTGGTCAATGCCAGCAAGAATCTGGTTGCGGCCGACAATTCTACAAGTAATACCAAATCCACCTCCAACAGACTCGCTATTTTATCTATGGAAAATTCCTGGTGTAGGGTCGATTCGCTACGAATGGACCCTACAAAATTTTTGTGGTTTTATGTACATCGGATTGGGTATAAAATAAGATATCAGCGATCTTAAATGCGAATTCTAATACCATCTGGAGCCCATTCCTCCCAGGAAAAATCTAGCTATCGTTGGTTGAGAACGTTTAAAAAGCTGCAAATTGCTTGTTGAAGGGTGACTAGTTTTGATTGGAAAATTCTATGCACGTAGGAAATTGCCTGCGTACAAAAGCAATCTTTGTTTGTTAGGATCGTCCCATGCCAAACCACAGTGCGGTTATTTTAGTTATACGTTTCTTGCGTCCCGATTGGGAAAATCGCTTGCTAGTACGTACTTAGCAAGACAGTCTCCTGTATGCAGAGAAATGTGACGATCGCAATTGCCTCCTACCCACAACTATACCTGGCAACCATCGCAGTTCCAGTCAAGGCGTTTTTTCCTTGACTTTTTGTATGGGGTCACCTTTCTAGTTACATTATAGTACCTTATCTTTATACTGTAGATATTTTTTCTACATGAAGCAGTATTTTTTTACCGGCATGAATCGGGAGCTTGAAAGCCCTGACTTTTTAAAGCAGGGATGAAAAGCGACCCGTGCGGCTTTAGCCGCCGTC